>JAGQRA010000708.1 GCA_020425885.1 Planctomycetota bacterium
CTGCACGCCGCCGATCGCGTGCTGATCATCGGCCACTACCTCGGCCAGCTGCAACAGCTGGCGACGGTGTTCGGCCTGCCGCTGATCACGGGGCAGACGCCGACCGCCGAACGCGAACGGCTCTACGCCGCGTTCCGTTCCGGCGAGCTGCCACGGCTGGTCGTCAGCAAGGTCGGCAACTTCGCCGTCGACCTGCCCGATGCCAACGTCGCGATCCAGGTCTCGGGCACGTTCGGCAGTCGCCAGGAGGAGGCGCAGCGCCTGGGTCGCGTGCTGCGGCCCAAGGCGGACGGTGGCGCGGCACACTTCTACACGCTGGTGTCGGCCGAGACCCGCGAACAGGAGTTCGCCCAGAAGCGACAGCTGTTCCTGACCGAGCAGGGCTATTCGTATGCCATCGTCGGCGCCGGGGAGCTGCTGGCGGCAGCGCATCGGGCAAGAGAGGCCGAAGCATGACGCGACTGAGTTTGCGCGCCCTGTTGAAGGGAACCGACGAGGCTGTCGTACGCGAGTGTGCGCAGCGATGGTGTAGCGGGGAGTTGCCGAAGACGCGGGGCGCGACGATCTCGACCGTGGCCGCGGCGATGGAAGACGAACAAGGGGCCCTGCAGCGGATCGCCGGATTGCCGCGCAAGCTGCAGGACCTGCTCGAGAACTTCCTCGGCAACGGCGGTGCGGTCCGGGCCGTGCACGAGCTGCAGCAGGAGACCGCTGAGACCTTCAAGAGCCGCTTCGAACTCGAAGCCACGCTGGCCGCGCTGCATCGCGAGGGGTTCCTGTGGCCGGCGAACGACCCGCGCTGGGCGTCGTACGATTCGCCGTGCTGGGGCATGCCAGGCGAACTCGTCGAGTGCGTGTTGAACTACCGCCGCCGCAGCGAGCGGCGGCTGCAGGACTCGCTGACGCTGCAGGGGTTCCTCGATGCCCGCTACTTCCGGGAGCGGCTGAAGCCCACGCCGGCCAGCGGCAACGGCAAGGCCCAGAGCAAGGCGGCTGCCGGCAAGGCGGCTGGTGGCAATGGCAAGGCCGCGGATCGCGCGGCGGATCACGCCCGCAAGATCTTCAAGCTCTACACCATGCCGAGCTCGATGGCGCAGCGGCTCGGCAAGCTGCCGGGCGCCGTCAAGGCACTGGTCGATCACGCGCTGACCCGGCACGGTGGCGTCGCCACCTGGAGCGAGCTGGTGCAGGAGTGTGATCTCGCCTCGCCGCCGGATCCGGAGTTCGTCGGCAAGGCGCTGGAGGAGGCGATGCTCGGCACGGTCGGCACCCTCGAGCTGGCCCGCATCGGGATCCAGCCGATGGAGCAGTCGGTCGTCGTGTTCCACGAGGTCGCCCTGCACGCGATCCGGGACCGCGCCAGGGTCGAGATCCCCGAGGTCGATGACGCGCTGGTCTGCGGCGGCAACTTCGCGACCAACGTCGGTCGCTTCCTGCGGGAGCTGCAGGACAGCAAGGTCCTGTTCACGGCCGACGGCGAGCTGTTCAAGGCCTCGCAGAAGCGCATCGCTGGTCTGCTGCTGCCGGTTCCAGGCGGCTTCCTGCCGGCCGAAGGGCTGCTCGAGACGGTCTACCGCTTCTGCCTGCACCGACGGCTGATCGACCGCCGCGGTGAACGCTCGCTGCGGCCGACCGCGGCCGGCAAGCAATTCGATCGCGACGCGCTGGCCGATCAGACCAGAATGCTGCTGTCGCACTTCGTCGAGGATCGCACGCTGCCCGGTGACGCCTTCCACCAGGTGCGGCTGCGTCGCGTGCTGTTGCGGCTGCTGCGCCGGGCCGAACCGATGGTGTGGCAGGAGGTCGCCGCGCTGCCGTTCCTGACCCGCGGCATCTACCTGACCCAGCTCGACATCAAGCAGGCCGAGGAGTTCTTCGCGACGCGTTTCCAGGGCGGTGGCTACATGCCGACCGAGACGCTGCAGCAGATCTGCTGGAACCTGCTGATCTGGGTCAAGAAGCGGCTGTTCCCGCTCGGCATCGTCGATCTCGGCATGCAGGCCGGACGGCTGGTGGCGATGCGGCTGTCGCAGCTCGGCGCCGAGCTGCTCGATGCCGAACCGGCGACCAAGGTCGGCGGCACGCGCAGCACGCTGATCGTGCAGCCCGACTTCGAGGTGCTGGTGTTCGCCGGCGACGACGTCCATGACGTCGTCCACCTGTTCGATCGTTTCTCCCGCCGCATCAAGAGCGACCACGTCCACCAGTTCAAGCTCGAGCAGGCCACGGTCGCCCGCGGCATCGACGACGGCCTGGTCCTCGGCGACATCCTGCGCGAGCTGACCGATCGGGCGCGGGCACCGATCCCGCAGAACGTGCTCTACAGCCTCGAAGAATGGGGGCAGAAGAAGTCGTCGTGAACTTGCCGCGCGACGGTCGGATCGAGATGCTGCCCGACGCTGTCGCCTCGGCCGGAGCGGTCCGCTGCGAACGGGCTTCACGTTCGCAGTCTCGAGTCCGATCAGGGCGAGATCGATCCGTCTGATTCCGTGCCCCCTGAGTCCTCGTCCATAGTCACTCGTCCAAAGTCGATGCGCGACCGAGCCTGATGCAGACCGACACCCTGATCCTCGGAGCCGGCCCGGCCGGGCTCGCCTGCGCCATGGAGCTGTCACGGCGCGGCCGGCGCAGCGTGGTCATCGAGAAGGACGGGCAGGTCGGTGGGCTGGCCAAGACGTTGCGGGTCGAGGAGGGCGACCTCGTCTTCCTGACCGACATCGGCCCGCACCGCTTCTTCTCGAAGAACCAGTACCTCTACGACTTCATCGAGGACCTGCTGCAGGAGGAGTGGCGGCTGGTGCCGCGCCAGACCCGCCAGTTCATCGAGGGCAAGTTCTACGACTACCCGGTCAAGGCGCTGCAGACCTTCCGCAACCTCGGGCCGCTGCGCAGCACGCGCATCCTGTTCGACTACTTCCGCGCCCGCCTGCAGTACGGCCTGCTGAAGAAGGAGCTGGTCACGTTCGAGGACTACGTGGTGTCGAACTTCGGCCGCTCGCTGGCCGAGTTCAGCATGATCAACTACTCGGAGAAGATCTGGGGCATCCCCGCCGCGCAGATCCATCCCGACTGGGCCAGGCAGCGCATCAGCGGCCTCAACCTGTGGAGCGTGTTCAAGAAGGCGATCGGCCTGGGCGGCGGCAAGGGGCCGAAGTCGCTGGTCGACCAGTTCTACTATCCGCAGTTCGGCACCGGTCGGATCTACGAGGAGATCGGCCGCCATCTGCAGCAGGACGGCAACCCGATCCACGTCGACAGCGAGCCGGTCGCGGTTCGCCACGACGGCTCGCGAATCACGGCCGTCGACGTCAGGCATGCCGACGGCGCCGTCGCCACCTACGAGCCGGACCATCTCGTCGAGTCGGTGCCGTTGACGCAGTTCCTGCAGCTGCTCGACCCTGCCCCGCCCGAGGCCGTGCTCGACGCCGCTCGCGGCCTGAAGTGGCGGGCCCAGGTCTACCTGTTCCTGACGCTCGACAAGGATTCGATCACGAAGGACAACTGGGTCTACTTCCCGAACAAGGACATCCCGTTCGGGCGCACGGCGGAGATGAAGAACTTCAGCGCCGACATGTGCCCGCCCGGCAAGACGTCGTTCTTCATCGAGTTCTTCGCCTTCGAGGACGAGCCGATCTGGAGCATGGACAAGGACCAGGTGTTCGAGCTCGTCATGCCCTACTTCGAGAAGTGGGGCTACTTCACGCGCGGTGAGGTGATCGGCGTCCACCTGTGGAAGCGGCAATGCGTCTACCCGGTCTACGATCTCGAGTACGACGAGCGTCTCGGGGTCGTTCGGCAGTGGCTCGATCGGATCGCCAACCTGATCTACGTCGGCCGTCCCGGCCGCTTCCGCTACACCAATCAGGATCACAGCCTGGAGATGGGCATCCTGGCCAGCCGGATGATCCTCGAGGGTCGCAAGTACGACCTCGACACGATCGGGGCCGAGAACGAGTACTTCGAGAAGGGGCCGATCTACGAGAAGCGCATCTGATGCCGGGTTGGCGGCGCGCCGACGGCAGCCTGGACGCCGCGTGGTTGCGGCTCGTGCTGGTCACCGACGGCGTCGGCGACCCGGCCCGGCTCGAGGCCATCGTCGCCGCCGCAGTCGATGCCGGCCTGCGCTGCGTGCAGCTGCGCGAGCCATCGTGGACGGCGCGGCAGCTGCTGCGGTGTTGTGATCGACTGCGGTCGCGGCTCGAGGCGGTGGCGGGGGTGCTGATCGTCAACGACCGCCTCGAAGTCGCCGCCATCGGCGGCGCCCATGGCGCACACCTCGGCGCCCGCTCGATCCCGATCGAGCGCGCGCGCGCCGTGCTCGGGCCCGAGGCCCTGCTCTCGTACTCGGCGCATGACGAGGCCGAGCTCGCTGCCGCCGCCGCCGCCGGCTGTGACTGGGCGTCGCTGTCGCCGGTCTGGCCGACGACATGCAAGCCGGGCGGGCCACACCTCGGCGAGGCGCTGGCGCTGCAGTGGACCCGGCGCGCCGGCCTGCCCGTGGTCTGGCTCGGCGGCGTCGGCGTGACCGAGGCCGACCGCGCGGCGAAGGTCGCGACCGCGGGCGGCCCGGCCGGCGTTGCGGTGCGCTCGGCGATCATGACCGCGGCCGATGCCGGCAGGGCCACCGACGCGCTGCTGCAGGCCATGGCCTGATCCGAGTTGGGCCTCGCCGGTCCGGGGCGATGGCTCGACCGCGGACACGGTCGCGGGCATGCTCTCCCCTCCATGGCGACTGCGACCACGAAGCCGGCCGAGGTGCGGGCCCTGTCCCGCGAACGGCTCGCGAAAAGGCTGCGGCGGATCACGCTGGTGGTGGGGGTCTCTCTCGGGATCTGGGCCTACCTCTGCTGGGGTGCGCGGTGGGTGCCGATCGGCATGGACACCGTGCCGGCGATCCCGCCGGGCTCGTTCTGCGTCGTCGACAAGCGGGCAAGCACCGTGAAGATCGGCAGCCACGTCTTCATCGAACTGCCGGGTGTCGGCGTGGTGCTGTCGCGGGTCACGGCAAGGAACGGCGACCGGATCCGGATCGAGCACCCGAACGTCGACAGCAGCTACCCCGACAGCAGGACGCTCGGCGAGGTGCCGGTATCCGCGGTCACGGGCACGGTGCTGGGCGCGTTCAGTTCCGCCGCGGGGACAGCGAGTGGTCGGTGAACGTGCATTCGTCGCGGGACTCGAGGAGCTGTTCGGTCGGCCTCGCGGCGCCATGGTCGGCATCGGCGACGACGCGGCGGTCGTCGAGAATCGCGGCCGCCATTCGGTGCTCTGCTGCGACCCGGTGATCGAGGGCGTGCACTTCGTCGCCGCGGACTCGCCGTACCTCGTCGGCACCAAGGTCGTGAACCGCAACCTCGCCGACCTCGCCGCGATGGGGGCCGCACCCGACTGGTTGCTGGCCTCGATCGTGCTGCCGCCGGCCTATCCGGCGCGGCGCCGGCACGCGCTGCTGCGCGGCATCAAGACCGCTGCCGAGCGGGCCAGGTGCCACGTCGTCGGCGGTGACGTCGCCGTCGCCGACGGCCCGCTC
>JAGQRA010000709.1 GCA_020425885.1 Planctomycetota bacterium
ACGCCCGGCGTCGCCGCTTGATGCGCAGCAGGTCGCCTGGGCGCGGCGCGAGGCAGCCGCAGCATCGATCCGGGAATCGGGCCTCGCGATCCTTCGGCACACGGACCGCCACCGCCAGCCCCATCGCCTCACCTCGCGGCGATCGCGACCCGCGCCGCCGTCACCGCCGGCACGCCGACCCGATAGCCGGAGCCGAAGTAGTGCAGCAGCAGCGGCAGCAGCGCGAACAGGATGCTGCAGGCGACGACCGCGATCATCGCGTACTCGCGCCGCGTCAGCCGCTCGATCAGCGGCTTGCGCGCGTCGGCCGCGACCGAGGCCAGCACATCGCTCGGCACCTGGCGACGGTTGCCGTTGTGGTACTCGCCGTTGAGGCGGATCGCCAGCTGCCGCAGCGTGCTGGTGTCCTGCCGCGACTGATGCCCGGCGATGAACTTGCCGTGGACGTGGTCGCCGACGCCGATCACCAGGGTGCCGCCGTACGACGGTGGCAGCTCCGGCATGCCGGTGGCCGGCACGGTGTCGCCGTCGGTGACGATGACCAGCATGGCGCTCTTCATGCGCCAGGGCTTGCCGAGCTTCGCGGCCTCGGCGATGCCGTCGAACAGCAGCGTCTTGCCGGCCTTGAACGCGTAGCGCATCTCGACCTGGGTCATGATGTGGCGCACGAGCTCGATGTCCTTGGTGTCCTCGACGACCGGCTTGGCGCCGTTGAAGGTCGCGATCACCGAGATCTTGAACTTGCCGATCGGGACGCGTTCGAACAGCGAATCGACGAGATCGGCGGCGCGTTCGCGGCGGCTCTGCTTGTTGTCGGGACCCGAGTCACGCAGCATCATGCTCGGCGAGACGTCGAGCACGAGCACGAGGTGGCGCCACTCCTCGTCGGGGATCCGATCCGATTGATGCACCGCCGGGGCGATCGTCATCAAGGTCATCAGTCCCCAGGCGAGGCCGCCGCTGGCCAGGGTGCGCAGGAACGGGACGGCGTACACCCACGGCCGCGGGGCGGCGTCGGGCCCGAACAGCAGCCGGGTGTTGCGACGCAGTCGGCGCCAGTGCAGCAGCTCGCCGATCATCGCCAGCAACGCGGCGAACAGGGCGACGACGAGGATCACCATGGCGTGTACCTCAGCCCGAGCTGGACCAGGCCGTAGAACCCCAGCACGCAGAGCCCGACCAGGGCGAACGGCCAGAACCAATCGACGAGCTCGGCCGCGGTCTGCTGCAGCTTGGCCTTGGTCATCTGGTCGATGCTCTGGAACACCGCGTCGAGCGCGCGCGTGTCGCCGGGATTGAACACCTCGCCGCCGGTCATCCGCGCCAGGTTGACGATCTCACCGCGCGCCTCGGACTCCTGGATGTTGATCGCGAACAGCGTGATGTCGTCGCGCCGCAGCTTCTTGGCGATGTCCATCTCGTTGCCGCCGCCGAGGTCGCTGCTCCAGCCATCGGTGACGAGGATCAACATGCGGTCGCCCTCGCTGCGCGCGACGAGCTCCTCGCGGCAGGCCATCACGGCCTTGGCGATCTCGGTGCCGCCGAAACCGGGGACGTTGTTCTCCGGTCGCATGAACGGGATCGAGCAGCGGAACGCCGACGGGTCGGACGTCAACGGCACCCAGTGCAGGTAGTTGTTGCCGAAGAAGGTCAGACCGAAGGCATCGCCGGTGCGGTAGTCGAGGAATTGGTTGATCGCCTTCATCGCCGCGTCGTAGCGGGTGCCGGCGCCGAACGAGGCCGTCATCGAACCGGAGATGTCGACGCAGAACTGGATGTTGGTCAGCGCCCGCTTCTGCTGTGGTGCGGCGAGCTCCTGCGGCAACGACAGGATGATCACCGCCAGCGACAGCAGCATCGCCGGCATCGACTCGCCGATGCCGAGCAGCGCCCGCAGCAGCCAGCCGCTGCCGGCGAGTCCCTGGTCGAACGGCAGCACCGTGCGGCGGCCGCGGCGGCGCCACACCCAGCACAGCTGCAGCAGCGGCACGACCAGCAGCAGCAGCATCCAGGGGCGACCGAACATCAGCTCGTCGCTCCGGTGCCGGTGGCACGCGAGCCGGACTCGAGGGCGTCGGCGGCGATGTGGCGATACGGCGCCAGCAGGGCCTGCACGTCGACCGGCGCCGGTGGCTCGGGCATGTGAAGCCAGGCCTCGAGCTGGCGCAGCAATCGCCCGGCTTCGTCGTGGCGGCGGATCTCGGCCAGGGCCCGATCCGCCTTGGCGTCGACCAGGTCGAGTCGCTCGCGCCAGAAGGCAACCAGCATGCGTTCGAGCTCGGCCTTCTGCCCTTCGCTGGCGGCGCCGCTGGCGGCGGCCTCGACGATCGGACGCAGGCGGTCGGCCAGCGTCGGTTTGGCGAGCGGTGCCGCGGCCGCCCGGCGGCGACGGCGGCCGACGAACAGGATCAGCAACAGGCCGACGATCCAGATGACCGCCGCGATCACCTGTTCGGTGCCGTAACCGCCGATGCGTGGCGGCGCGATCGGATCCGGTTCCGACGGCTGGCGCTCGCGCTCGGGCAACGTCGCGCTCACCGCGACGCCGATGCTCGGCAGATCGGTTACCGGCGCGCCATCCTTGCGGGCCAGGAAATCCTTGAGGTCGTAGCTTCCCGGCTCGAGCCCCGACCACTCGAGGTCGTAGCGGAAGTGATCGCCGTGCTGATAGGCCGCGACGATCCGCAGCACGATCGGCGTCTCGTGGGTGGCGGGTGCGACCGTGAGTTCGCTGCCCGGCAGGACCAGCTCGTCGATGCGCGCCCGCATCCCGACCGTCGCCTCACGTTGGTTGGCAGCCTGCGCCTCGAGCGCCGCGGACAACAGCAGCGCGGTGAACCAGAGAGTCATCGGATACCGTCTCATCGTGCCCCCTTGCCGGCGAAGCCGCGCTGGGCGAAGAAGTGGCGCAATCGCGGCAGGAACGGTCGATCGGTCCGGATCAGCAGGTGGCCGACGCCACCCCGCCGGAGCTCCGCGGTGATGCGCTGCTGGTCGAGGACCGGGCGCCGGCCGTGGGTGACGAAGTCGCGACCGGACTCGGCCTCGCGCGCGCGCAGGAAGCCGCTGCCGCGCAAGGTGATCTCGGCCGGATCCTGGAACTGCAGCGCCGCCACCTCGTGCTGCTGGGCCAGCATGGCGATGGCATGGACCGCGGCCGGCTCGTGCAGGTCGCTGCAGACGACGACCAGCGACCGGCACTTGAGGGTCGGACGCAGTTCGCTGATGCGCCGCACCAGCTGCGTCGGCTCGTCGAAGGCGTAGCGCCGCAGCCGCAGCAGCCACTGCAGCACCTGGTCCTTGCCCAGGCTCGGTTCGATGCGAAGCTCGCGGGTGCCGCCGCCGAGCACGCCGACCGGGCTCATGCGATCGAGGCACGCCAGCGCGAGGCCGCCGGCCGTGCGCAGCGCGAGCTCGTACTTGCTCATCGCCGTCGACGACACCACCATCGAGGCCGAGGTGTCGATCAGGAACCAGGCCGGGAAACGTCGCGGCGCCTCGTATTCCTTGACGTGGTGTTTGCCCGACCGCGCGGTGACGCGCCAGTCCATCGCCTTGATCGAGTCGCCCTGCAGGTACGGGCGCGACTGGACGTAGTCGATGCCGGCGCCGCGATAGCGCGAGCCGTCGAAGCCGTAGGTCAGGTCGTCGGCCAGCCGTCGGATGGCGATGACGAACTGCCGCAGCGACAGCGGATCGACTTCACGCAACAGGCCGGGGAGGGCATCGTCCTTCATCGCTCAGCGTCCTCGTCGCAGATCATCGCAGCGGGTCATCGCAGCGGCGCTGCTCACTTCACCGTCTCGGACAGGATCTCCTGCAGCACCTGCGGCCCGGTCAGCCCGTCGGCGACGGCCTCGTAGGTCAGGCGGACGCGGTGCAGGATCACGTCTTCGGCGAGCGCGAACAGGTCCTCGGGCAACACGTAGTCGCGGCCCCAGATCAGCGCGCGGGCCCGCGACGCCTTGACCAGCGAGATGCCGGCGCGCGGACTGCAGCCGAGCTCGAGGCACGGGTGGTTGCGGGTGCGGTTGACGATCTCGATGATGTGCTCGAGGAAGGCCTCGCTGACGTGCACGTGCTGCACGTCCTCCATGGCCTTGACCAGCTGCTCGGCGCTGCCCTCCATACGCTCGCCGATGGCGTCGAACTCGGTCCGCGCCACGGCGCCCTTGCCCTCGCGCCGCACGCCGAGCTTCATGTTGCGACGCAGCACCTCCTTCTCGTCCTCGGCCGACAGGTACTCGAGCCGGTGCAGCAGCATGAAGCGGTCGAGCTGAGCCTCGGGCAGCTCGAAGGTACCGGCCTGTTCGACCGGGTTCTGGGTGGCGATGACGAGGAACGGCGCCGGCAAGGCGTAGTTGTTGTTGCCGATCGTCACGCGCCGCTCCTGCATCGCCTCGAGCAGGGCGCTCTGCACCTTCGGCGCGGCGCGGTTGATCTCGTCGGCGAGCAGCAGGTTGGTGAAGATCGGCCCCTTGTGGGTGCGGAACTCGTGCGTCTTCTGATCGAGGATCTCCGAGCCGACGATGTCGGAAGGCAGCAGATCGATCGTGAACTGGATGCGGGCGAATTCGAGATCGATCGCCTTGCTGATCGCGGCGACGAGCAGCGTCTTCGCCAGACCAGGCACACCCTGCAGCAGCAGGTGGCCGGAGGTCAGCATCGCGATCAGGGCGCGCTCGACCACGACGTCCTGGCCGACCACGACCTGACCGACGCGATCCTTGATCTGGGCGAGGAACTCGCGCGTTTCGACGAAACGGGCGACGGGTGGAGTTTGCTGGGCAGTCATTTGCTAACGATGGGAAAGTCAGTTGGGCAGGAGGGACCCGAGGCGAGGAGCGGGGTCAGCCGGCGCGGCGGAGCCATTCGCGGGCCAGGGCCTCGATGTCGAGCGTGGGATCGTCGTCGCGGCCGAAGTGGCACGCCTCGACCCGACCGATGGCGGCCCGCAGCTGGCCGCGGTCGGCCTCGGACAGCGCCGCCTTGGCTTCGATCTCGCGCAGCAGCACGAGGATCGAGAACGGCGTCACGGTTGACGGCATGTGGAGCAACGTGGCCCGCGCGGTCCCGGCGCGGCCGCCGGGCTTCACCGCGAAGAACCAGATCGTGTAGAGCACCAGCGCGGCGGCGAAGGCGAACCAGAACCAGGTCGGCACTCCCTGATCGCCGCCGCCCGACAGCGCGATCTCGGCATCGACCGTCTCGAGGTCGGCGTCGGAGTAGCGCTGGTAGACCGCGGTGATGTCATCGCTGCGCGGTCGCCCGAAGCGGAACGAACCGGGCTTCGCCTCGCCGTCGTCCGGGACCAGCGACAGCAGCCAGATGCGTTCGGCCTCGACGCGATCCTGGTCCTCGGCGAACTTGTTGACGGTCGAGCCCTGGTCATCGCGCTTGTCGATGCGGAACCCGGGCAGCGACAGCTCGAGCAGCTCGTCGAGGTCGGGCACCAGACCGAGCGCCTTGGCCTTGATCTCGAGCGTGACCTTGCCCTCGTCGATGCGACGCTCGTCGAGCAGCTGGGTCACCGTCACCTCGGCATGCGGGCGCGCCTCGCGCGGTCCGCTCGACGCGTCGATCGAAACCGGCGCCGAGCCGATCGGCAATATGGCGTAGCCCGACGTATCGATGAAGTCGAAGTCCATCTGGATCGGCGGGATCTTGTCGACCTCGGGACCGCGCGCCTTGAGCAGCAGGTAGGCGTACGGCGTCCGCTTCCAGCCCGGGCGATCGGTCATCTTCGACGCCATCTGTTCGCCGTTCCAGGTCACCGACAGCACCTCGAAGTGCTCACCCAGTGCGGCGCGCACCGACTCGTCGAAGCGGTCGCGGTAGTTCTCGAGCGGACGCCCGTAGTTGTAGGCGTAGCTCATGTTGTTCTGGTTCTGGGCGTACTTGGCGAAACCGCCGCTCTCGCGCTCGATCTGCTGCGAGTGGGCGATGTCGACGCGGACGCCGAACTGCGCCGTGCCGACCTCCGTCGTGCCGTCGACGACGCACTCGAGCCGCAGCTCGTGGGTCAGGTCGTTGTAGTAGTCGAAGACCTTCTTGGCCTCGGCCGCCTGCGGGTGGTCGCCTGTGATCTCGAAGCCGGCCTCGAGATAGCGGTACTTGATCTGCGGCTTCACCGACGACATGCGCGTGAACAGCGCATTGGCGAACATGGTCTGGTGTCGCTCGCGTTGG
>JAGQRA010000710.1 GCA_020425885.1 Planctomycetota bacterium
GCCGATCGAGCCGCGGTGTCCGCGCAGTTCGCTGATGAGTTCGCCGGACACGGCCTCTCGACATTCGACCCGATCGTCCTTGCCGGACTGGTCGGACCTTCGTACGACCAAGACCCGGCGGCCGTCGGCCGACAGCGTCGCGAGGCGGTCGAAGTCACTCGCGCACAATCGGGCCACCCGCCCGTGAGCCGGGGGCTGCAGCGATCGCAGCCGCGGCCGCAACCATGCGCCGGTCGCCAGCGACTCGACCGTCTCGAGCAATCCGACGAACGCACCCACGCGCGGCAACCGCCCGACGAGCTGGCTCGAGAGCTGTGCCGGCTGGCGCTCGATCGCACCGCGAGCGGACCGGAGTGCGTCGGCGAGCGACAGCAATGGCGGCGAAGGTCCCAGGCGCTCGAGATCCTCGAGCAGCGTGTCGAGGTCGGTCGCGTCGAGCTGGTCGCGCAACCAGTCGGCGCGCATGGCGAGCTCCGCGAGTTCGTCATGGCGCGCGGCCGCCACGAGGTGCGCCGGCAACCATGCGCGCCGATACGCTGCCACTGCCGGCCGGTCGCTGACCGATCGCGGGGAGCCGTCGGCGAGCGCATCGACGAACTGCTCGCAGAGCACTGGCGATGCCGGTCCCAGCGCCATGCCGACCTCGGCCGGCAGGCGGACGTGCTCGGTATCGATGAGTTCGAGCAGCCGTCGTGCGATCAGGCGCGCGATCGCGGTGTCGAGTGCGCCGTCGGAGCCCGTGGTGCCGGCCTTCGCGAGCCTCCGCCACCATTCGACGAGCAGCGCGAGCGGGATCCGAGCGGCCGAGGGGAACACGGGCAGACTAGCCATGAGCCGGCGATCGCCCGGGTCCAAGGCGGCGAGGGCGACGGCGATCGCCGTGGCGAACGCACCCTCGGCGCGGCCAGGTTCGCGCCGCCAGTGCGATGTCGGCGTCCCGGCCCGCAGGGACGCCGCGGCGAGCGCCGCGGGGCCGGGCGAAGCCACGAGCCAGCCGGGCACCGGTTCGGCACAACCTGCGATCGAGGCGAACAGGCGTTGCGTGAAGTCCGCGTCCGGTTCCGGTATCGAGAGGCACGGGACACCAGCGGCGATGGGGCCGGCGCGGCCGACGACGAGCGCGCGCGCCGGTCGCGCACCCCATCCGTTGACGTTCGCCAGGCGACGGCACCATGCCCCCGTGTCGACGGCCTCGTCGAGGATCCACAGCACGCGCGCCGGTTGCAGACGACTCCAGAATGCCTCCAGCGACTCGGGCGGCGGCTCGGCGACGAGCCGGTCGAGCGCCGCCGCACAGGCTGTGCGCAGACGGAACGGGCGCTCGTCGACCCGCGTCAGCACGACGCCATCGGGGAACGCCGCCTGTACGACCGGATCCCGACACGCCGCCAGCGCCAGCGTTGTCCTGCCGCTACCCGGCTCGCCGTGGAGGACGCGTAGAGCCGAGTGGTCACCGGCGACCAGCAGCTGGCGGAGGTCCGCGAGCGCATCTGGCCGCGGGGCGAAGTCCGCGGGCAGGTCTGGAGCCAGCACCGGCGTCGCGCGGGGCGCTGGCTCGGGCGTCGCCGCGGCGTGGTCGAGATCGCGCAACAGTGCCGCGATCGCGTCGTCGAGTGTTGCCACCATGCTGAAGTCGCGATACTGCAACCCCTCGAGATGCAGCGGGATCATCGCGCCGACGTGAACGAGCACCGGCACGATCCGCTTGCGCAGCTTCAGGGCGCGGAGCTGTTCGACCCGACAGAAGTGCGACTCGTAGGTCGACGCGGTGATGACGGCTACCATCGCCCCGCAATCCCGGATGGCCGCGACCACCTGCCGATCCCATTCGACACCACCGATCACGCGTGACGTGTCGACGAACACGTCGTGACCCGCGGCGCGCAGGCGCTCCTCGATCAGGCGCGCCGTTGGCGTGCCGTCCTCCCGGGGATACGAGACGAAGATGAGCATTGCGCTGGCCGAACGCCTGGCCGGATACCCACAACGCTAGCGTAGCGAGGCGTGGAGGGGCTACGGGAACCATGGTTGCCACCGCCTCGGCTGAGGAGCCGGCGACGGGCCGCGGCGATCGACGGAGGCCGGGTTGCAGGTTGGCGTCCGTATCGTCCGCATTGCGCGCAGCTGAGGGGTCTCGGCCGTTCAGTTGCCTGACGATTCACGGCCGTAGAGGCGATGGCACGGTAATCGTTTCGGATCGACGACCGTCCCCAATCGACCATGCGAAGCACGATCCATCCCTGTCACTGTCTGCCCCTTCTCATCCTCGCCGCGGCGGCCTCGGCCCAGACGCCTACCTATCGCGTCGACTTCGTCGGCGGTGCGCCCGCGACCTGGTCCGGTCCGACGGCCATCAACGCCGTCAACGACTCGGGGCGGGTCGTCGGCAGCACCTATGTCGGCACCATGAGGCTGGCGTTCGTCGGCTGGCCGGGCAACGGCCTCTCGCTGCTGCCCCTACCCGCCGGCGCGACCTATGCCGAGGCCTTCGACATCAACACCGCCGGCACGGTCGCGGGCCGCGTACTGTTGTCGGGTAGCAGCTCGCGGGCCGTCGTCTGGCAGCTCGACCCAAGCGGCAACTACCAGGCGCTGCTGTTGCCGGCTGGGCCGGGCAACCAGCTGCCGTTCGATGCGCGCGGTATCAACGACGCCGGCGACGTCGTCGGCAAGTACGGCATCCTGTTCGCGAGCTACGTCTGGCGGCAGGGTCTCGGCGTCACCCAGCTCACCGGCTACCCCTCGTACCCGGAGGACATCAACGAACGGCGCCAGGTCATCGGTGACACCTATCGCATGGACGTCGACACGATGGTCATCGAGGACCTCGGCAACCCGGTCGGCACCGGCTTCAACTACCTGTTCACCAAGCTCGCGGAGATCAACGATGCCGGGCAGTGCGGCGGTTACGGCAACACCGCCTCGGGCCAGAGCGCCAACAAGCAGGCGGTGCGCTTCACCGACGGACCGGTGTGGCGGGCGTTCAACTCGGTGCCGACGATCTCGGCGAACGTGATGGGCATCGCCGCCACCGGCGACACCGCGTTCCATCTCGGCGCCGGCACGTCGGGCTCCTACCTCCACGTCGACGGCTTCGGCACGCTCGGCGTGGCCGCGCTCGTCGATCCGGCCTACGCGGCGTGGAACGTGGGCAGCGGCCAGGCGCCGGTGATCAGTCGCGGCGGTCGCCTCGCGACGACCGGCAGCAACGGCACCCAGGCCGGCATCGTCGTGCTGTCGCCGCTGCCGTTCTCCGACCTCGGCGGCGGCGTGCGCGGCGCGCTGGGCACGCCGATCCTGACCGGCTACGGCGATCTGCGGCAGGGTGGCACGCTGCGTCTGCGTGGCGCCAGCCTCGAACCGGGCGCGCTCGCGGTGCTGGTGGTCTCGCTGCCGAGCAACCCCGTGCAGCTGCTCGGCGCGACGGTGTTCCCCGATCTCGCGAGCGCGGTCGTGCTGCCGTTCGTGACCGACAACCTCGGGCGCCTCGAGCAGACCATCGCGCTGCCGTTCGCGACCACCGGCATGCCGCTGCACGCCCAGGCCGCGGCGCTCGATGCCGCGGCGCCGTTCGGGGTGTCGGTCTCGAACGGGCTCGGCGGCGTCGCGCAGTAGCGCCAGGTGAGGAGGCGCTATTTGAAGGTCGAGTTGTAGCTGCGAACCTCATTCGAGGTGTCGAGCGTGACCCGGTACCTGTCTCCCGCGACGGCCTTGCGGGGGAGCGTGACCGTCACCTTGTCGTCGTCGATTACCGTGGTCGGCGTCACCGGATCCCAGACGCCGCCGTCGCGGTGGCCACGAATCGGCTTCCACATCTCGACCTTGGTGACCGAGTTGATCGAGCCAGGATCGATGTGGAACTCGACCTCCGTCTTGCCGGCGTCCGCCGCCTGCGCGGTCGCCGAACACACCGTGGTGTTCTGGGCCATGAGGTCGGTGCCGAGGAAGAGAGACAGGAACAGCAGCAGACTGGTGAGGGTTCGCACGATTCGCCTTGGTTGGAGGTTCGAAAGCCGGTCGTCTGACCGGGCCGCCGCGTTCGTGTCGTCAGTGCGTGAGTAGTTTCGGAAGCCGGCGGTTTCCTTGCCTTGCGTCCCGCCGTCTCCGCCCGATGGCTTCGGGTTCAGCGCCGGTCGAGTTCGGCCAGCGCCGCGACGCAGGCCCGGGTCTGCGGATGGGACGAGCCGAGGGTGGTGGTCAGCGAGGCGCGGGCCTCGTCGAGCAGCGCGCGCGCCCGTTGCTCGTCGCCGTGCTCGGCGAGGAACCCGCCGAACGCGGCGCGGCAACATTGGCGCAACCAGTGTTCGTGCGGCATCGCGTCGGCGGCTGCCGCGGCGCGATCGTAGTGGGCGCGCGCCGTCTCGACATCGCCGCGCTGCAGTGCGCACCTGGCCAGCCCGAGGTGGGCGCGCAGCACGATCGGGTGCGGTTCGCCGAGCCGCGCCTGCGATTGCCGTAGAACGTCGGCGAACGAAGCTCTGGCTCCTTCGCCGTGGCCGTCGGCGAGCAGCTGGTCGGCGTGGCACGAGCGGGCCGTCAACAGGATCGGGCTGAACGGCTGCAGGTTCTCGTCCGCGTTCGCGAACACGGCGTCCAGCTCGCGACGACAGCGCGCGGCATCGCCGCTGGCGAGTGCGAGTTCGGCCAGGCCGATCCGCAGCTCGAGCACCCCCGGTTCGCCCTGCCACTGCGTACGTCGGCGCAGCTCGAGAGCGCGCTCGAACACGTCGCGCGCTTCGTCGCGGGTCTCGACCCTGAGGGCCAACGCGCGGGCGAGCGAACGCATCGTCGTCAGCGTCGCCAGGTTCTCCACACCGAGCCGGCGTTGCCGTTCCGCCAGCGTCGACCGCAACTGGCCGATCGCGGCATCGATGTGACCCTGCACGAGCAACATCCTGCCTTTGGCCTGCTGCCAGCTGAGTTCGTTGCCCGGCACCTCCGTCGCCGACCGGCGCAGTGCCGTGATGCGTGCGAGCAGGGCCTCGTCGGCGCGATGCCGATCCAACGACAGGTGCAGCAGGTTCTCCATCGTGCGAACGGTGGCCCAGTGCGTCTCGCCGAGGCTCGCCCGCTGGCCGGCGAGGACGGCGGCATACGTCGCCTCGGCGCCGGCCAGATCACCGGTCCACTCGAGACAGGCCGCATCGACGTAGCGCGAGTGCAGCGTCTGCGGGTCACCGGGCCCCAGCAGCTGCGTGCGCAGCGCGATGGCGCGGGCGAGCGCCTGCCGCGCCTCGATCAGCCGTCCTTCCACGCAGAGCTTCGCGCCGAGCACGTGCCAGAGGCCATGGGCCTGTTCGGTGTCGGGAACGGAACGTTCGCGATCGCCACCCGCGAGCTGGCGCAGCAGCGCGGTCTCCTCGGCCTGCGCGATCGGCGGGACCAGCGGATCGAGGTTGTGCAGCAACGCCGTCATCGCCGTGGTCAGGCGTTGCGCGTCCTGCAGCATGGCCGCCGTCCACAGCAGGCCGCTGACGAGCGAGAACAGCAGCACGGCGAGGCCGGTCGCGAGCGCCGGCTGCCGCGCCGCCCAGCGCCTGAGCCGCAGCCACGCCCCGGCGCGGCGCGCGCGAATCGGGCGGCGCTCGACGACGCGGCGCA
>JAGQRA010000711.1 GCA_020425885.1 Planctomycetota bacterium
GAGGCCGCAGCCGAGGCCGAAGTTGCCGCCAAGGCCGCAGCCGAAGCCGCAGCCGAAGCCGCCGCCAAGGCCGCAGCCGAGGCGCCGCCGGCGCCGCCGGCCGCATCCACCGAGCTGCTGATGTCGCTATTCCAGGAGATGGCGACGCTGAAGGCGAACATGACCGCACAGCAGGCGGCGCCGGCGGCCGGTGCCGAGCTGTCCGCCGTGCTCGACAAGCTGACCAGTTCGCTGAACGATCGGCTCGACTCGTTCGGCAAGAAGATGGGGATCAGCGCCGCGGTGGAGACGGACGCGGGAACGGACTTCAGCGGACTGTTCAAGAGCGATGACACCAAGCTCGAGTCCAACATGGACAACGTCAAGTTGAAGCAGAAGGCCGGAGGCGGCATCGCCGCCAACCTGGCGCGGCTGAAGAAACTCAAGGGCGGCGGCTGACGCCCGCATCGGAACTCAGGTACGCGGACAATCAGGAACACCACGGGTTAGGACGGAAACATGACGGAGCAACAAGACAACAACGATCCGAACACGGACAACGCGACCGAGACCACCGTAGGGCTCGGCAAGGGACTCGACGTCGGCACCGCGAATCTCGCGGCGGCGGTGCAGAACGAGGACGACGGCATCACGGTGAACGTCGAGCGCAACGCCTTCCTCGACATTCCTAGCGACGTCTACAGCAAGAGCATGCTGACCAAGCTGAAGGTGCCGTACGTCGTGCACAACAACAAGCTGGTCGTCATCGGCGAGGCCGCGTTCGAGCTGGCCAACGTCTTCGGGCGTGAGACCCGACGCCCGATGATGGACGGTCTGATCAGCCCCAAGGAGCAGGACGCGCTGCCGATGATGAAGATGATCATCAGCAAGATCCTCGGTGAGCCGCAGGTGCCCGGTGAGAACTGCTACTTCTGCGTGCCGGCGGAGTCGCTCGACGTCGAGAACAACGTCGTCTACCACCAGGGGCTGTTCGAGAGCATGATCAACAGCATGGGCTACACCGCCCACGCCATCAACGAGGCCCACGCCGTGGTCTTCTCGGAACTCGCGGACAACGACTTCACCGGCATCGGTCTGTCGTTCGGCGGCGGCATGGCGAACGCCTGCATCGCCTACAAGTCGATCCCGTGCCTGTCGTTCTCGGTCGCCCGCGGTGGCGACTGGATCGACAAGAACGTCGCCAACGTGCTCGGCTGCCCGCGCAGCAAGGCGACCCACATCAAGGAGCGGGGCATCGACATCCGCGACC
Organism: Planctomycetota bacterium; assembly: GCA_020425885.1. The sequence continues at coordinate 1,250 of JAGQRA010000711.1, forward strand.
CGAAGAGCCGCGAGGAGGAGGCGGTGTCGATCTACTACCGCAGCCTGATCAACTACGTGCTCAGCAACATCAAGTCGCGGTTCGAATCGGGGCAGAACATGCCGTCGTTCAACGATCCGGTCGACATCGCCTGCGCCGGTGGCACCTCGATGGTCGGCGGCTTCATCGAGGTCTTCCGCGACGAGTTCGCCAAGATCGACTTCCCGATCCCGGTCGGCCGCATCTTCCGCAGCGACGAGGCGCTGACCGCCGTCGCCAAGGGCTGCCTGGTCGCCGCCGCGATCGGCGAGTAGCGGCGATCGGGTCGCTGCCGGACCGGATTCGGCCGGCGACCCGCCACTTCGTCGTCGACTTCGGGCGCGGCCGTTCGATACTGGCCGCGCCGATGTCATCCCGCGCCCGGAAACCCGAAGTGCTGGCGCCTGCCGGCTCGCCGCAGGCGCTCGTGGTCGCGCTGCAGCACGGCGCCGACGCCGTCTACTTCGGCCTCGCGGACGGCTTCAACGCCAGGGCCCGCGCCGCCAACTTCTCGTTGGCCGAGCTGCCGGCGATCTGCGCGCGCGTCCATCGGGCCGGTGCCCGCGCCTACCTGACGCTCAACACGCTGGTGTTCGAGCCCGAGCTGCCGGCCGTCGAACGCGTGTTGCGCGCGGTAGCGGCGGGCGGCGTCGATGCCCTGATCGTGCAGGATCCGGCGGTCTGCCTGCTGGCGCGGGCGATCTGTCCCGAGCTCGAGCTGCACGCCAGCACGCAGATGACGATCGCCGAGCCGGCCGCGGCCGAGTTCGCCGCCGGGCTCGGCGTGACGCGGGTGGTGGTGCCGCGCGAGCTGTCGGTCGACGAGATCCGGCAGTTCGCCGGCGACACCAGGCTCGAACTCGAGGTCTTCGTGCACGGCGCGTTGTGCGTCTCGTGGAGCGGCCAATGCCTGACCAGCGAGGCCTGGGGCGGGCGGTCGGCCAATCGTGGCCAGTGCGCCCAGAGCTGTCGCATGCCGTACGACCTCGTCGTCGACGGCGCCGTGAAGGAGCTCGGCGATGTCCGCTATCTGCTCAGCCCGAAGGATCTCGCCGGCGCCGGCGCGGTGCCGGATCTGCTCGACGTGGTCCACGGCCTGAAGATCGAAGGGCGGCAGAAGGGACCGCAGTACGTCGCGACCGCGGTCTCGGGCTACCGCCGCTGGGTCGATGCGCTCGCCACCGGCGCCGATCGCGACCGGGCCGAGCGGCAGCTGGCCGACGACCTGTTGGCGATGTCGCTGTCCTACACCCGCGGCTTCGGCGACGGCTTCCTCGCCGGGCGCGACCACCAGACGCTCGTCGACGCGCGGTTCCCGAAGAGCCGCGGGCACCTGCTCGGCGAGGTGCTCGAGGTGCGCGGCGCGACCGTGATCGTGGGCCCGGTCCCCGAGTTCGCGCGCGCGGGCGCGGGCGA
>JAGQRA010000092.1 GCA_020425885.1 Planctomycetota bacterium
CGATAGCCCGGGATCCTGTCCGGCGGCGAGGCCGTCAATCGCGGTGGCTGGCGAACCACTCGCCGGCGCGTTGCTCGGCGCGCCGCAGCACGCGCCGCCACGGCGGCCGTTGCAGCAGGTCGCGGTGCGAGCGCAGCCAGCCGCGCAGGAACGCTCGCTTCGTCGCGTCGCCGCCGGGTGAGCCGGCCTGCCGGAACGCGGCCAGCAGCCGGCCGAGGTCGGCACCGCTGCCGCGGCTGTCGATGGCCGCCTTGCGGCGTACGCCGTCGAGATCGACCATCGCGACTCGGTCGCTGCCGGGCAGTCGCACCAGGTTGTCGAACTTGAGATCGCGGTTGCGCAGGCCGTGGGCGTGCAGCCGGCCGATGCTGCGGCCCAGCGCGCGCGCGCAGGCCGTGATCGCGGTCGGCGACATCGCGCCCTGCTGCAGTTCCCGATCGAGCGGGACGTTGTCGATGCGGGCCGCGAAGACGTGGCCGGCTCCGGGCTGCAGGCACATCGCCACCGGACGCGCGGTGTCGACGCCGGCGAACAGCAGCCAGTAGGCGGCGCGCCACAGCTTCTTCGCCGCGCCGCGGTCCCGGCGCTTCATGATCAGTTCCTCGAGCTGCCAGACGCCGCCGCGCCGTCCGCTCTTGGTCGCATCGGGCGGAGACGCCAACGCCTGGTGGCAGCGGTCGCGCACCGCAGGATCGATCCCGGGCAGGTGCCAGCACCACCGCGGCTGGCCGCGCCGCCGCGGTTCGACTTCGGTGTGTCGACAGTTGCGCGTGCTGCGGCGGCCGAAGGCCGGCAGTGCGTCGGCCCGCCAGCGCCGCGTCGCCAGCTCGAGTTGGGCTTCGAGCTGGTGTGGCAGTGGCACCTGTGCTCCGTTGCGGTAGGCCTCGAGCAGATGTCGTGCCCGGCGGTCGATCGCGCCGCCGTCGAGATGCTGACAGAAGATCGAAAGGCCGTGGGCGCGGCGCGAGACCTTCGGTTCGCCCGAATGGCGAAAGGCCGTGAGGTCGATCAGCCAGGGTTGCCCGTGGCCATCGACCAGGAGGTTGCCCGGGTGCAGGTCGGAGGCCTCGGCGCCGAGGTCGTGCAGCCGTCGCAGCAGTCGTCCGACCCGATCGTGGACCGCGGCGGCCATGGCGAAGTCGAATGGCGCGCTGTCGGCGATCGTGCGCGTGATGACGAAGCTGCGCAGTCCCTCGTCATCGGCGGCCATGCCGAAGGCCAGCGGTTCGGCGGCGGGCAGACCGAGGGCGCGGGCCTGCAGCAGGTGCTGGCACTCGCGCTGGCCGCGCTGGCCGCGCAACGAGTCGCGGGCGCGGTCGGAGAGCTTGTCGGCACGGAACAGCTTGATGTGGACCGGGACGCCGTCGAGGTCGCCGCGGAACACGCTGCGCACCGTCCGTTGCTTGATGCAGGTCCAACCCTGACCCGGCCAGGCGGCCACCGGGTGGCCGAGCAACTGCTCGAGCCCGGCGGCGACCACGGCGCAGGCGGTCGCGGTGGCGGTCCCGCTGTCGAGCCGGGTGGATTGCGGCAACGAAGCGTTGCTCGGCGTCGGGCATTGCGGAACCATGGGTCGAACGGCGCGATGTGGCGACTTCACCGATACTACCTGAAGGAGATCGCGGTCAACTTCGGGATCACGTTCCTGGTGATGTTCGCCATCGTCCTCGTATCCGGCGTGACCCGCGGCATCAACCGTTCCGAGGGCGGCGGCCTCACCGATGCCCTGCTGATCACGCTCTACTTCGCGCTCGATTCGCTCGCGCACCTGCTGACGATCGCGTTCCTGCTCGCCGTCGTCCTGACCTACACGCGGGCGGCGCAGCAGCGTGAGCTCGTCGCGCTGCGCGCCGCCGGCCTCGGGCCGCGGGTGGCGATGGCGCCCGCGGTGCTGCTCGGGCTGGTGCTGACGGTGTTCGCCTCGCTGGCCAACCACTACATCATCCCCGAGGTGCACTATCAGAAGTACCGCGTCGTCGCGCTCGTGGTGCGCAACTTCATCACCAATCTGAAGCTCGACAGCGATCGCATCCCGATCCTCAACACCGGCTTCGTCATGACGTTCCGCGACCGCGACGGCGACACGTTCGAGGATTGCACGATCTACTGCCCGCCCAACCGGCGGCTCGAGAAGATCGCCTCGCCGATCATCCGCGTCGACCGGGTCGCCATCCCCAAGCCGCGTGAGGACAGCGAGACGATCGATGTCTACCTCGACGGCATCCACTTGCCGATCCTCGATCCGAACGTGCCGATGCAGGCCGGCAGCGAGAGCCTCGTGCTCCACGTCGGGCTGCACGACATCGCCGACCGCGGCCGGCGCAGCGATCAGGACGCGGATGTGCGCAGCGATCAGCTGCTCGGCGAGGTCATGCGCGAGGTCCACCCGCGACCGCACGAGGCCATGCACGCGCTGCTCCGGCGCTGTTGCTTCGCGCTGATGCCGGCGTTGCTCGCGCCCATCGGCTACTGCGTCGCCGAGCTGATGCGCTTCCGCGGGCGGGTGCTGGCGCTCGTCGTCGCGCTGGTGCCGCTCATGCTGTTCTACGTCGGCGAGTTCATCGGCGCCCGCATCATGGACCGGACGCACAACCCCTGGAGCGCGTGGATGCCGGTCGTGCTGATCTCGTGCGTCGGCGTGCCGCTGTGCTGGAGGCAGCTGCGGCGATGAGCATCCTCGATCGCTACGTCGGCCGCATCGTGCTGGGCTCGTTCGCCGCCGGCATGGTGTTCTTCCTGTGCCTGATGATCATCATGGATCTGCTCGGCAACCTGCCGCGCTACATCTCCCGCGCCGATGATCAGGGCTGGAGCACGTTCGATCTGGCCGTCGAACTGGTCGGCTACTACCTGACCTTGCTGCCGGTGCTGTTCGTCACGGTGACGCCGTTCGTCACCGTCATCGCCTGCATGTTCGCCGTGGCCCGGATCCAGAACGGCAACGAGATCGTACCGATGCTTTTTGTCGGCCGACCGATGCAGCGGGTGCTGCGGCCGATGTTGTTGCTCGGCTTCGCCGCCGCCTTCGGCATGGCCGGCTGCTGGCAGTGGATCGTGCCCCACCTGAGCGCGGCGCTGGCCGAATCGGAGGGCGTCCTCAACCGCGGCAGCGAAAAGCAGAAGCATCTGGTGCACGAGTGGGTCAAGGGCGACTCGACCTACCGCCTCTACATCGCCGAGTTCGTGCCGTCCAGGTCCGAGATGTCGGGCGTGAACATGCTGATCGAAGGCGTGCTGGTCGCCGACAACATGCTCGTCACTGCCGCGGCGGCCCGCTGGGACGAAGCCCGCAAGGACTGGCAGCTGCAGGGCGGTCGCTGCGAGACGGAGCGCGGCTGGACGCCGCGCGGCTGGCTCGAGCGCCCGGACCTGACGCCGGCGGCGTTGTTGCAGAGCAGCCGCGAGAACATCCAGGCCGACACCCAGTCGTATACCGAGCTGGCGGCGACGATGACGCTGCGGCCCAACCGCGCCGATGTCCGGCTCGCGTTCCATCGCCACATCACCTACCCGTTCGCCAACCTGATCCTGCTCCTGATCGCGCTGCCGTTGGCGGTCTGGTTCGAGCGCGGCAGCCGCATCGAGCGCGTGCTGACCGCGATCGCGCTGTGCGGGCTCTACGCGATGTTCGACCTGGTCTGTCAGAGCCTCGGCCAGAAGGGACATCTGCATCCCGTCGTCGCCGCCTGGTCGCCGACGATCGTGTTCGGTTCGCTCGGTGCCGTGTTGTACGGGGGGATGAAGACGTGACCTCGCCGGTCGGTCGGCGAAGGGTGCCCGGGTGGGCGGTGCTGCTCGTCACCCTGGCCATCGTCGCCGCGCTCGGTGCCTCGATCGTGCTGTCGGTCGGGCGGTGATGCATCGGCTCCCGGTCTGCGAGATCCGCTACCCGGCTTGCGCGGTGCGCGACGCGCGCCAAGCGGAGGCGCAGTGCCTGTTCCTGAAGTGACGGTAGGCGGTTGCCGCCGACGAAGGCCGGGCCGCCTCGCCCGTCACTTCAGCAACTCCCTGGCGTAGTCGGTCACCGCGGCCCCGATCGTCGCCGGACTGGCGCCGAACGCCTTCTCGAAGTCGAGCTTCTCGACCTCACCGGCGTAGAACGCGACGACGTAGTCGAGCAGCGCGCGGCGATGCTTGCCGTCCTCGGCGTCGTAGAGGTAGCGGGCGAGCATGGCCGACTGGGCGTAGAAGGCGTCGCGCCAGCGCACCTGGAAGCTCGCGCCCAGGCGCATGCTCGATGGCACTTTCAGACTGCGGTTGGACGCCACGCCCTGGGCGAAACCCGCGCGCCCGAGCGTCGCGAGCCGGGCCCACGAGATCAGCTGGCTCGGCTCCGCCGAGGCGACGAGGTCGGCGTAGAACAGATGACCCTTGCCGAGCCGGGCCGTGCGCCGGGCGAGGTCGAAGTCGAACTGTTCGATGAACGACGCGAACCCCTCGACGATCCAGTAGGACCTCGGCCCGACCCGCGAGGCCACCTGGTCGGGCATGAACGCCGGACATCGGTCGCGCAGCCACTGGTGCGTCAGCTCATGGGCCATCGTCGGCAGCACGCGCGCGAAGTCGGCGTCGTTCTCCGGCACGAACATGCGCGACTTCGGCACCAGTTCGTTGAGCGCGTCCGAGTAGAAGCCCGCGGTCCACGAGGCGTCGAAGCCGAGCTTCTTCGACGCCGCGAGGTAGTCCGCCTGGTCGGGGTAGATGAACACCAGCATCTGCCGCGGGTCGCTGCGCTGCCGCGGCAGGTCGGCGAACATCGCCTCGAGCGTGTCGCAGACGATCTCGCCGGTCGCCAGGGACCTGGCCAGACTGCCGGGCTGCAGCAGCGGCGAGAACAACACCAGGCGGTCGCTCTGCAAGGCCATCAGGTCGCTCCGCCAGTCCCGGCGCCAGACGAGCAGCTGTTGCTTGGCCATCCGATCGTCGTCGGAGAGTTCGCCGTCGAAGTCCTCGAGCTTCGCGTCGAGCAGCTTCACCGGCGTGAGCGCGGTGGCGTCGGCGAAGTCGAGCCACTGCAGCGCGGGGAACGGATCGCCGGCCGGCAACCCCGCGGGCACGAGCTCGCGCACCGCGGCCATGGCGTCGGCGTTGGCGGGGTCGCGCCGCAGCACGAAGCGGAGCGCGTGGCGACGGTCGAGCGCGGGTCGCTCGGCGGGCCACGCCGCGACGTCACCACGCACCGCCTCGAGCGTCGTCTTCGCCAACGCATCG
>JAGQRA010000712.1 GCA_020425885.1 Planctomycetota bacterium
CGTGGCAGACCGCGCAGCCGGTCGAGAGCCCGAGGAACACCGTCCCCATCGTGCTGACGCGGTCGATCACGTTGCGCACGTAGACCTCCTCGTCGATCGCGCCGCCTTCGTTGGTCGTGATGTGGCAGCGGTTGAAACCCGAGGCGATGAGCTGGTCCGTGCTCGGGTCGGGCAGCAGGTCACCGGCCAGCTGCTCGACGACGAAGCGATCGAACGGCTGATTGTCGGCGAACGCGCGCACGACCTGGTCGCGGTAGGGCCACATCTCGCGGTAGTTGTCGAGGTGCAGGCCGTGGGTATCGCCGTAGCGCGCGGCATCGAGCCAGTAGCGCGCCATGTGCTCGCCGTAGGCCGGTGTCGCGAGCAGGCGATCGACGACCCGTTCGAGGGCATCGTCGGCCTCGTCGGCGAGGAACGCGGCGAGCTCTTCGGGCGTCGGCGGCAGGCCGGTCAGGTCGAGGGTGACGCGGCGCAACAGCGTACGTCGATCGGCAGGCGCCGACGGTCGCAGGCCGCGCCGTTCGAGCGTGGCGAGGACGAAGTGGTCGATCGCGTTGCGCGGCCAGGTCGGGTCGGCGACCCCCGGCAGCGCCGGCTCGACGGGCGGCGTGAACGACCAATGCTCGGACCACTCGGCGCCGGCCTCGATCCAGCGCACGAGCAGCTTCTGCTGCGCCTCATCGAGCGGCTTGTTGGTCTCCGCCGGCGGCATCCGTTCGTCGGGATCCTCGGCCAGGATGCGACGCACGAGATCGCTGCCTTCGGCGTCGCCGGCGACGATCGCCGGCCCGTTCTGCCGTGCGCCGAACGCATCGGCCTTCCGATCCAGTCGCAGCTTGCCCTTGCGCTTGCCGGCGTCCGGGCCGTGGCACTGGAAGCAGTGGTTGGCCAAGAGCGGCCTGATGTCGCGATCGAAGTCGATCGACGTCGCGGGGGCTGCGGATTGGCCGGCCAACGCCGCAGTCAGCAAGGCCGGAATCAGCGGCAGGCAGGTCCGGCCGGGTATCGGGGTGGGAGAGCGAGGCATGGGCGGCGGCACAGTCTATCAAGGCGAGCCGGGACCTGACCGCGGATGATCCGCGGGGCTTTCTCGGGAAACCGAGCCTTGCGGGAAGGAGCGCGGACTAGAGTGTGCGCGGTCTCTCCCGCTCCGAAGGGAGAGAGTCGAGCAACCGGGCCCGGCTTGGGTCCATTGCGGAAACCGTTGTCGCGTTGGCAACGGCACCAACCTCGCAGTCCGCAACGGCTCGACACTGAGGATCGAATCGAAATGGGTACCAGGCTCTACGTAGGCAATCTCTCGTTCAACTCCACCGAGGAGACCATCTCCCAGGCCTTCGGCGAAGACGGCCGTCAGGTCAGCAGCGTCTCCGTCGTGACGGATCGCGACACCGGCCGCCCGCGCGGCTTCGCGTTCGTCGAGATGGGCAGCGAGTCCGATGCCCAGGCCGCCATCAAGGCGCTCGACGGCACCGAACTCGACGGCCGGACGCTGCGCGTCAACGAGGCGCAGGAACGCCAGCCCCGCGGCGGTGACGGTGGTGGTGGCGGCGGAGGACGCGATCGCGGCCGCCGCGAGTGGTAGTCGGTCGAGGGCGAAGCAATCGTGGCCGCCGCCTCACAGGATGAACGGATCGCGAAGATGACCTTCGCATCCGTCTACCCGCACTACGTCGACAAGGTCGTGAAGAAGGGGCGGACCGAGCAGGAGCTGCGCCAGGTGATCACCTGGCTCACCGGCTTCACCGCGGCGAAGATCGACAAGCACATCGCCAAAGGGTCCACGTTCGCTGACTTCTTCGATCAGGCCGAGCTCAACCCCGGCGCGGAGAACATCAAGGGTGTGATCTGCGGCTACCGGGTCGAGGAGATCGAGAATGTGCTGACGCGGAAGGTTCGCTATCTCGACAAGCTCGTCGACGAGCTGGCCAAGGGCAGGAAGATGGAGAAGATCCTGCGGACGTAGGGGTGGGGGCGGGCAGTGATTGGCACGCCCGGCAGGATTCGAAGACCCCGGACCAACCCGCGCATTCGTGCGTCAGGTTGAGTCACGGCGTCGCCGACTGCCTCAACTCGCTGCGGTTGCTGCATCATCGCCTCCCTGGCGATCCTGGTTGCTGTGTCTGTCCGCGTCACGCTGACCCCGCCCGGGTCCGCCGTCACTGCACACCTGGCTGAACATTCGCGGTACCGGCACGAGGTTCCGCATCGTCTCGGTCACGATCTCGTCGTCCATCGTGCCGTAGGTCTCCAGGGTCAGGGTGATGCTGCTGTGCCTCATCACCTTCTGCGCCACCTCGACCGGCACGTCCAGTTCGCGGAGGATGCGGACGCAGCTGTAGCGCAAGCTGTGGAAGTCGAGCCGCTGATCGACCGGGCGGTGGGTCGGGATGATGCCGGCGTGCGCCGCGTCCCGACGCACGTGTTCCGGTAGGCGATCAGGGACATGGAACACATGGTCACCCTGCTGCACTGGCTTGCCGGCCCTTGCGCCGCGGTCTTTGCGCACCTGCTTCAAGGCCGCAGCGACGAACCCCTGCAGCGGGAGGCTCGCATCGCGCCTGTTCTTCGTGAACCTGCCGCTGATCGTGAGGTGCGGCATGTCGCCGTCGAGCACCAGGTCCTCCCACCTGATCGACCCCAGCTCCGACGCCCTGAGGCCGGTGGTAGCCGCCGTCCAGTAGAGCAACGCTCGATCGTGGCCGAAACGCTGCAGTTCTTCGGCGTTCTTCGGCATGCGTCCGCCATGCGAATTCGCATAGTTCTGGATCGGCCGCACGAGCGTCGCCTCGGCGAGCAACTCGACCTCGGCGAGGGTGAGTCCGCGGCGCTTGAACTTCCTGTCTCCGTCGCGGGTTTTGCTGCGCGCCTTCAGCAGCACGAATGGGTTCTCGTTCCAGTTCCCCGCCTCGACCAACCAGTTGCCGAATGCCTTCAGCGTGGCGACGTGGCCAGAGTAGGTCTTCACGCTGAACTCGCGCCGCACCTCATCCAGATGGCGAGCGACGGAGCTGGCCGTGAAGTCCGGGAGTCTGACGGCGTTCGCCGCGGCGATCGCCTCGCGCAGGTGCTGCACGACGGCGCGGACATACTTCGGCGCGCAGTTCTTCGCGCGGAGGTGGTTGCGGTGGTCGAGGACAAACTCGTCGATCGGCCGCTGGCGCTGCTCAGCGAACTTGTCGACGATCCCGGCCCGGGCACGCTCAGCCTCGAGGCGACGATCGGCGAGGATCTGCTCCGCGATCCGAAAGTTGCTCGTCTTCGTGCTCTCGCGGCGTTCGCGACCGCTGGCATCCCGGAAGAGGATCTGCCAGAAGGGAGAGCCGGGGCGCTTGTAGGGGTTGCTGCGCTTCTTGGCCATCGCCTACGGCTCCATGTAGGTCAGGACCAACACGGCGGAGACTACGACCTTCCCGACCACCTTGCGTTTCCGAGGGAAGCCACTGCGAGGATCGGCCCACAAGCGGCCCAACGTGGCGCGTGACAGACCCGTCGCCTCGATGGTGTCTTTCACCGTCCAGAACGGCTTGCGGAGGTGATCGGGGAGAGCGTGCCAGGATGCCGGCAACTCGCCTGCGGATACGCCGGGATTGGCACGCGAGGTCATGCCGCCACCTGGTGCGTTTTCTTCGAACCGAGTCGCAGCGACCGCAGGACGGCTCCCCATTCAAACCGTATCGATGCACCGATGCGCACCGATGGGATCGCGCCGGCTCGCTCAAGCTGGCGGACCTTGGGAGTGCCGCACTGGAGGCGTCGTGCGAGTTCGTCAGCTGTCAGCAGTCTCTCCGTCGGGTTTGGGTCCATGACCTCGTGCTATCGGGAACAGCCGCGATCCGAAATGGCGTGGCCTAGTGTTGGTCGTGAATGGCGGCGCATGGTGGGGTTTTCGGCGACTTCCTCTGCTTCAGATCGCGCTCCTTAATGACGTCCCCGAGCCTCACATGGGCGATGCCGCCTAGGCTCTCGTTCGGGATGGGCTGGCGCCTCCTCTTGACCCAGCCGCGTACCACGTCAGTTGTTAGCCCGGCTTGTGCCGCAGCCTCAGCAATGGTCATCAAGTCGTCCGCGCTGCTGGGCTTGTCGGTGGCGGTGCTCAGGCTCCGCACGTGCAGCTCTTCGACGATCTCCGAGCACTTGACCAGCCCTTCGCCGACCGTCGCGAGCAGTTCCAGGCGCCCCAGCTCACCGGCATCCTCATGGTGTCGCCGAACCTCCTCGCATGCCGTGCCGAGGTCTCGGAACGGAGCCATCTCGGACACGGTCAGGGCCTGCCGCAGAGTTGGGTAGAGGCCACATAGGGCCCCATGCACCCTATCGATCGCGATTGCGACCCCTTGCGTTTTGACGTCCCCGAGCCAACTCCTCAGGGCCTCGTTCCATGCCAGGAACTTGTTGCCGGCGCTTTGAACCTGCAACGCGGCCTCAACGAATGGCCGGTGCTCAGAGAAATCAGTCATCGAACCGCCCTCCCGCCCAGGGAGATCGATGACCGGGCACGCCGTCCTGGGCGGTTCTGGCTGGCCGGCGCCGCCGTGGGAGCGACCCACGACGTTGCCCGGTACGGTGAGTGTGCCCCGCCGTTGGCGAAGATCCAAGTATCCGCAGGCGGCGGTGGCAGTCATGCATCCACCAGGGCCAGGGCGCGGCGACGATTCTCGTCGTGCTTGTCGAGGTAGGCGCTGGCGGCGCTCAGGCTCTTCCACTCGCCGAGCGCCATGAGTTCGTCGAGGCTGCCGCGACGGGCAAGCTCGGACGCGGCCGCGTGCCTCAAGCCATGCGGCCGACACGCTGCCTTCACGCCGGCCTCGCGGGCCCTGGTCTTGAGCATGCTCCGAATGCTCTCGCCGGTCAGGTGGTCGCGGTGGTCTTGGCGGTCGAGCCGATGGAAAAGGGCGCCCGGCCCGTCGCCCCTGACGGCCAGCCAGCGCCATAGCGCCGCGGCCGCCCTGTCGGACACCAGGACGGGCTTTCGTGCTCGGTGGCCCTTCCTGCGCGGCGCGACGGTGCCGGCTTCGAGGTCGACATCGCGGAGCCGCAGGTTGCAGACTTCGCCACGGCGAAGCGCGCAGCAGTAGAGCGCCCGCACGATGGCGGCGTCGCGAACGGCCCGCGCGTCGCCTTGCTCAGCGAGTTCGTCAACATGACGTAGGAGACGCTCAACGTCTCCGCGGGACGGTCCGCGGCGGTCCTGGACGCGCTCGCGCTTCGGTGCGACGCCCTCGATCTGGAAGGCAATCAGGCCCGCCCGCCTACAGCATCGCAGTAGCGAGGCTATCGCGCTGAGCTGGCCGGCGACCGACGCCGGCGCAAGGTGCTCCAGCAGTTGGTCGCGCCAGGCCACGAGCAGTTCGTGGGCTCCGCCGGCGCCGGCCTCGCAGAGCAGCCGCAGGCCATCCTGCTGGTCGGTGGTGTTTGGGATCGCCCAGGAAGTGAAGCGGCGCAGCGCGCGGGCGTAGGCGCGGCGAGCGTCGTCGCTGACCGAGTCCAGCCAGCGCGCGATGATCTCGGCCGGCGCGACGTCCAACGCCTTGCTGGCGGCCGGCGACAACGATGGAAGGAGCCGCAACACCGCATCGTTGTGCGCGGTCGCGGGAACGGATACAGCCTCAGTCATGGTGCCTCCTGCCTCTACAGGGGGTTGCCAAGGGCCTCGTCGGCGTTACCGCGCCGGCGGGGCCCACTTCATCGTGGGGAGCTACATTCGGGAAATCACGTCTTCGACGACCGGCGACGTCACGACCTTCGGCAGGACGTCGCCGGGCTCGATCTCGGGGTTGGCATCGAGGAACTCCTGCGCGAAGCGCGCGACGACGCGGGAGAGCGGCTTGCGCCAGCGGCTCGACATCACGGTGTCCGACACCTTGACCTGGAACCGACCGCGCGAGTGCTTGACCTCCCAGACATCGTAGTCACCTTGCGTGGGGTAGGGAAGGTGGGCTGCGGTTGTTAGCCTCGACCTCGCTTTCTGCAGACGCTTCAACGCGCGCTCGAACGCGTCGGACGCGATCTGGGACCAGTTCGGGCCCGCGGTCGTGCGAACGGCCTTCATCCGATCGAACAGTTCGTCGGGGACGTAGACCGTGACGCGCGCCATGGGACTCCATATGCATACATCGAACCCTACAGTCAAGGGTTTCGTGTCCGAAGAAACGCGCCGACCCATCCTCGGAGTCGTTCTTGGGGGAGTCTGGCCGGCCAGAATCTCAGGCGGGACCGGCATGCAGGGCGCCTCTTACCGACGGTGGTATTGGCAGTTACGACCATGCGGGTAGACCTCCTGTTGACAGTAGTTGACACGCTGTAGGGTAGGAGGCTTCTCTTCCGCACTGCTTGGGTCTACCCACTCAAGTGAGGCGCTCGCTCGCTCGATAGCAAGACAGCATGTCCGACTTCCTCTTCGCGCAACCGTCGACCCTCTCAGGGACCGCACGCATCGTCGACCTCGGCGGCGTGTTCGACGACTACAACACAAGCGCGACGACCGAGGAAGCGGACGCGCGCGCCCTTCGCGCCGACTGGCAGGCTGTCGGCGCTGATCTCTCTCAAGCCATGGAGAGCGTGCGCGAAGAGCTCGATCTGGCGTGAGCAGCAAGAGCAAGCGCACCCGGTCTTCTGCGCAACCTCCTGCGACCGCATCGCCTCAGTCGATGGCCACCGTCACGACGACGGCTTCGTCTTGGGTAGGGCCGCTTCCGCCGCCCGAAGCTCTGCAGCACTACGAGGCGATCCACCCCGGCTTGGCCAACCGAATCGTGACCATGGCCGAGGAACAGTCTGCCCACCGGCGAGGGATCGAGACGTCCGTTGTGAACGGCAACCTCGAAGCTCAGCGACGAGGGCAGTGGCTCGCCTTCGTTCTTGCCCTCGCCGTGATGGGGTTCGCCGGAGTTCTGGTCTACGCAGGGATGACGGCACCCGGTGTAGGACTGGTCATCACGGAGATTGCTGGCTTCGTTGGAGTGTTCCTCTGGGGGAGAAAGAAGCAGGCCGAAGAGCGGGCCGAGAAGCGGCTGCGAAGTTAGCCCCACCTCGCCGCCGGCCAGACGGCCTGGCCTCGACAGCACGTCAAGTCGAACGTTGCCGTTTGCGGATATGGGCACAATCGCAGGCGCGATGTGTTTCCGTCCAACTGGGTGGTCGAATCACCCGCGGGCGCTTACCCTGTGCAGGAGTCCGCTCACGAACCAGAGGAAGAATGATGAGATCGACTTCCATGCTGTTGGCCTCTTGCACACTCGCAGCCTGCAACAGCTTCGAGATGGTGCGCTTCTCGAACTGCGACCTGGCGACTGCAGCGCCTGTGACAAGCAGTCCGCCACCTGCTGTCTACGAAACCAACAACCTGCCGAACGGGCTCCCTCCGGCAGTTGCCTACGCCTCGGTGCGCGGCAACTTCCACGAAAGCTACTCCTCGCTCACGGGGCGCGCGAAGCTCCTACTCGACGAGACACTCAAGCGCGGTTTGGCCCCCGACTACATCGTTGTGCATGAGGGCGGGAGCCAGGTCACCGGGGCTGTCTCAAATTACATCGGCTTCGGGATGTCCATCGCTAGGCCGATCCGGAGGTCCTACGCCGATTGTATCTGCTACCGCCTCGCACCTGTCGCGCTTGGGCTGATGTGGGACGACCGCTGTATGGTCCTCGTGGTCGATGAGGAGCTACGGGCAGAATGCGCCATTCAAGAGGGCGACACGGTCATGAGCATCGGCGGGCTATCAGTTCGGCGCAACAACGACAATCCTCTGTCCGACTTCGACGCGGCGCGCCTGGCCTTACGACCCGGCCAGTCGGTGGAGATCGTGTGGATCCGCCCGGGAACAGGCCGAATGAGCGACACTGCGACCCTCCGTCAGCCTCCCGAGTTGACACTTCCGAAGTCGACCGTCGACTTCAGTGTCTTGGAGCGCAAGAACTGGGACGACTTCTAGCCTGACGCTGGCTGGGTCGAGTCCGGTCAATCGCGCGGGGACGCCCGTGGGGTTATCGACAGGGCTCCTTATCAGCATGCGTCCGACAGGATGCCACAGCTCTACTCCGGGCGACGGCGTGGAGCCACTACTTGAGCCTCGCCGTCATTCGTCGATCATGCCCTCGGCGGTGTCGCTTTCGCGTGCGGTGGCGATGAAGTCGAGGAGCCGGCGCGCCAGATCCTGTTCGCGCTCGGAGCCGGCGAGTTCGGCGTTGGGGTCGACTTGTAGCCGCCGGTGATTCTCGTTGATGACGGCGGCCCGCACGCCGTCACTGAGCCGGTGAAGGCGGCGCCTCAGGTTCTCGTGGGTCACTGTCGGTCCTCCTCGATCTTGCGCAGCCGGTCCTCGATGTCGGCCAGTACCGTGGCATCGCTCGTCGCTCGTAGCAGGCCGACAACCTGCTGTGCTGCGGGCAGCGGCACCTCGCCTGCCGCCGCAGCTGCTGCCACGGCCGCCATCGCGCTGGCGATGCCCGCCGCCGTCGACAGGTCGCCGAGCTCGAGCGACACCTCGGCGGGCTGTTCGGGTGGCCGACCGAGCACGCGCTCCAGCCAGGTCCGAGCCGCTTGCGCATCGCCATCGATAGCGCGCACTCGCAGCGCCTCCAGAACCTCGGTCAGCTGGCCAGGTGTCGCGGCCTCGCGCACGGCTGCCTGGAGTTCGCCCAGCCGCCGAATGTGAGGGTTTCCGCGCCCGCAGGAGTTCCCAGCCGCAAAGCGGCCGAGCGAGTCCCTGCCACCGTCACCGCCGTTTGAAACGGGATTCGTCACTGCTGTTCGCCGGCGCCTACGCCGCGCCTCCTCGGTTGCCTCGTAGGATCAGCTCCGCAGCACTCGGGAGAGCCCCGGGCTCACTGCTTGACGACCTGACATCGCGGTTGAGCTGCTCCCATCCCGTACGGCCGTCCTTGCCCAACGTGATGGCGCGCGGGCGTACGTCGCAGATTCCCAGCGCCTTGGCTCGCCGATCAAGGTCGCCGTCCTCGTTCCCGCGGGCGATCAGCTCCGCTGCGCTCAGGTCGTCGAGACCCTTCGGGAGTTCGCCGGTCTGGGCGATGAGTTCCAGCCCATGCCGCACGCACTCGAGGTGCCAACCCAGCACGTCGCGCATGACCGCACGCGCCTCGACGAAGCGGACCCGATCGAGGCCTCCGACAACGCGCCCGGAGAAGTGCCGCTCGGCTGCCTTGCGGATGTTCGTCGTCGACCCGTATCCCGGCAGCAGGAGCGCAGCCTCGATTGCCTCGGGGTCGCCCTTCTCGATCTCGTCAAGCAGCAGCTTGCGAATCTCGTCGTCGCGCAGGACGAGAGCCGCGGATGCCTCGGCACGCGCCAGGGCGAGCGGCGAGATGGCATTGCGAGCCTCTTCGGTGTCGCGGCGAAGCGCGTTCTCCGCCTGGTTGACCTGCCCGACGGCAAGCCCGATGCGGCCGCCGATGCTGTCAACGGTCGTCGCATGGAGCTTGGCGAGGTAGCCCGCTGCGACCTTGCGCCGCTTGCCTTGGACCCCGAGCGGGGACAGGTTCGGATCTGGTTCGGCGAGTTCGCGCCAGGCGTCACGGGCGAGGTTGCCGAGTTCCCGCTGCAGAGCGGGGCATGCGCCTCCCCAATCGCTCTCGGATCGACGTTCCCATGGGTCGATCGGGTCGGCGTGCTTCCAGGCGGACTCGTCTCGCGTGAGGGCAAGGCGCGGGCGGAAGGCTTCGTGAGTGCAGGCGTCGAGTTGGCGGAATTGTGGACTTTTCATGTGCGAACCTCGGTCAGTGGGAATGGAAGGGCCGAGGCGTGCATCCCGCACGCCCCGGCAACGGAGAGCAACCAGGCACAGAGCCACAGGCGAGCACCGACGGCGGCGCTCGCCTGCGGATACACGTTCTTTGACAGGCGATCAGTCATGGCGTCGCCTGCTCTGAGTTGTGTCGGGGATCGCGACGCAGGGCACCGCGCGGACAGTTGGCCGCGGCGAGATGGCTGCGCTGCTTCTTCGACGGCCGCCAGGGTTCTGCCGGCCGCACGAGCATCAGCACGTAGTCGTTGCCGTCCTTTCGCAGCAGGACCTCGGTACCGGCCGCCAGCGTCAGGTCGCGATCGAGCTGGCCGCGCAGGTGCTCGCCGCCGTCAACGCGGCGGTGCCTTGCCATGGCGACATAGTCGGCCGGCCTCATGCGATCGCCCTCTCGGCGAACGCTGCGTCGACGTCGGCGGCGATCTGGCTGGCGTCGATCCCCGTCAGGCTGGCGGCCTCGGCGATCGTCGTCTGGCCGTCGACGATCAGGCGCCCGATCTTGCGCCAAGCGCCAGCTTGCACGGCACCGATGATCCGCGACCTGCGTTGTCGCTCGGCGCCCTCGGCGTGCCGGGCTCGCGCTTCGGCCTGCTGACGTGCCCGCTCCTCGCGATCGCGGCGCTGCTGTTCGCCGCGTTCGGCGAGTGCCCGGCGTGCGCGCTCGATACCAAGGTCGCCGGCTACGTCGCGGCCTTCCCAAGCGACGGCGACGCCGGCAACGAGTTCGCGCAGGTCTGCCAGTCGGTCGAGCACTTCCTGCGGCACCGCATCGCGCCACCAACGGGCTGGGTAGGCGAACTCGCCGATGCCGCGCCGCTGCGGCTGAACGAGCCGGTCGAGTGCATCCCGGCCGGCGGCCGTGGGCAGGCTCTCGCCGGCACGACGGCGCTCGAGGAACTCGGCGCCCTTCGGCTCAAGCGTTCGCCGGAGCATCGCGCCGACGTGGCGCGGTGACGCGGCACGGCGCGCGAGCAGGTGAGCCGCCTCAAGCACGAGGCTCGGCTCGATGCCCTGATCGGCGAGCTGCTCGGCGAGATCCATCCGTCGACGGCGAAGGCCGAGCCGGCCGGCGGTCGACAAGCGGGGGGACGGCATCACAAAGACGCCGGCCGCGGCGAGCGCCAAGTGGAGACCCTCCACGCTGCTCGCGGCCAGGTGCAGACGGCCTACGGCACCGCGGAGTCCATCCTCGAACGTCGACCAGTTGGCGAGCGCTGCGGCGACATCAGCCTCGGCGGTGGCGTGAGCGACCCACGGTGCACTTGTGCCGGGCTTCTGCCTCTGCTGCTCGTGCTGCCGTTCTGGATCACTCGCCGCCATCGGCGGCGGTGCTGCGGTCGCCGCGGCAGCGGTCCGATGATCCCAGAGGTACGAGGCCTCCAGAGGAGTACCAGATTGTGTGCCCGTCGCGTCGGACAGTGTGCCCGTCGCGTGTTGGGGTGTGCCCGTCGCGTCGTCAGGCCCTTGTGTGCCCGTCGCGTACTCGGGGGCCGGCCTCCAGCACCGCGCGAGGTAGCCACCCCGCAGGCGCTTCTCGGCCGTCGAGACCAGATCGCCGGCATCGACGAGGGCTTGCCGGGCGCGCGCCAGGCGCGTTCGGTCGGTGCCCAGCATCCGGGCCAGGTGTTCGTCGACATCGCACCAGCCGTCGCCGCGGTTCGGAAGCAGCGCCAGCAGTCCCAGCTGCAGGGCGTCGATCTCGCCGGCTCGGAACCGCTCGACGTCCCGGCGCCCAAAAGTGAACCGCTGCCCGGCCGCGCGGGCGCGGTTGCGGTTGCTGACCGTCATGTGCACGCGGTTGTCACTGATGGCGAGCGCCTGCTCCGCCTCCAGCCGCTTCAGCGCCGCGCGTGTCGCGCGCTCGGTGAACCCGAACCATGCCAAGCACCGCGCGATGACCACGGCGACCGGCAGCGCCCGGTTCGCGTAGGTCGCGGCAGCTAGAACCAGTCGATCATGATGCGTGCACCGGCCGCGCCTCTTCGGCGGCAGGTGCAGCACCGCGAGGACCTCGGGCCTGTCGTCGACAGCTTGTCGAAGCGCACGATGGAGGCTACCGTGCATCGGTCGCACCTCCGCCCTGGGGCTTCCTGCACGATGCCCGTTTCAGTGAGGCGCGAACCCGCCCGCCGACCCCTTCCCCGCCAAGGTCATGGAGTCGTCGGGCGGTGTCGTATCCGGACCGATCACTCAGCCCGTACTGCACACTGGACTGCACAAGGGGGTATCCCCCTCCGCGCGGTTGCCTCGAAACGGCCTCTAGACCCTCAACCTCGAGGGGTGCGATTGGCACGCCCGGCAGGATTCGAACCTGCGACCCCCGCTTTAGGAAAGCGATGCTCTATCCAGCTGAGCTACGGGCGCGACCTCGGCCCGGAACATAGCGGCGGCCGCATCCCATGTCGTCGTCGATGTCGCCTCGAATGGCTCCCGTCGGAGGATCGGCCTGACGGATCGCGCCCTCCCCTCTCACCCGATCTTCGGCGGCCCCGAAACCCCCGCTGCGATCGCGCCGCCCGCACCGCCTCCAGGCGTGACTCCAAGTCAGGGATTGTCCCGGTTGACTTCTTTCGTGCAGAGTCGAGTATGTGTGGCATCCTTCGTCCAGGGGCTTCGCTTTGTCCCTGGCGATCTCGCAC
Organism: Planctomycetota bacterium; assembly: GCA_020425885.1. Next base: position 12,400 of record JAGQRA010000712.1, read on the forward strand.
CTCAACCAACAGACAACTATGAAGCCACTTGCCATCACTGCAGGCCTGCTCGCCTTCGCCTGCACCATGTCTCAGCTCTCGGCCCAGGTCAGCGCCAGTTCAGGCTGCTCCGGAACGGCCTCGCACAGCCAAGGCACCTCGGGTTCCTCCGGTCTCGGCAGCCCTGGCACCTCGGGCACTTCCGGTTCCGCCTCGCACAGCCCCGGCACTTCGGGCTCGTCGGGTTCCGGCAGCACCGGTACGTCGGGCAGCTCGAGCTCGTCCGGTCACGGCTGCCTCTGCCTCAGCAACGCGTCGGTCCACACGACCGGTGTCGGCTGCGCCCCGGCCGGGCTGACGATCCCGACGCTGACCGAAGTCGGCATGCCGGTTCCGGGCAACCCGGTCGGCGTCGACGTCCAGAGCCCGAGCACGCCGAACAGTTTCGGCATCCTCCTGTTCGGTCTCTCGACCACCTTCGATCCGGTCCTCAACGTGCCGCTGCCGTTCGATCTCGCGCCGGTCGGCTTCCCGGGCTGCGCGCTCTACACCAACAGCGTTTGGCCGGTCGCGGTCGGCACCGATGCCAACGGTGACGGCAACTACTCGACCCCGATCCCGGCGCTGGCCAAGTGGTGTGATCGCGAACTGACCTTCCAGGTCTTCTTCCTGTCGTCCAACAGCGAGCTGCTGACGTCGGCCGGCCTGACCCAGGTCTTCGGCAACTGAGCTCATTGGCGGCCGCCTTCGCGGCCACGCAGAGCCTTCGAGCGGATTCTCTCGCCGGCTCTGAGCCGAGCGATCCGACCGAACTGCGAACCCGCGGTGCGATTCGTACCGCGGGTTCTGCATGTACGGCCGCGTTCGCGAGCAGCTCGATTCAGCGACCCGGGGTGCCGCGGACGACGGTGCCGACCTGCCAGTCCTCCTTGCTCTCGGCGATGCGTTTCGGGGTGCGCAGTTCGAGGCTGAAGTCGGTGCCGTCCGCGCCCGGGTGCCAGGTGTCGAGGTACTTGACGCTCTGCACGAGTTCGCCGACGGGTCCGGTGATCGTGAGGGCGTCCTGGGTGTTGCTCAGCACGCCGAGGAACTCGCCGGCGACGAGGATGCCGACGCAGTCGTAGCGGTCGCGGAAGGTCGTCTCGTGGTTGACGATGACGACGCGTTGGCCTGGGCCCAGGGCCCTGACCGGCCCGGTGCCGAAGTGGTAGTGGATCGGACCGTCGATGTGGATGCCGCTCATGTCGATCGCCTGCTCGCCGTAGTTCCACAGCTCGACGAACTCGGCGCGGTGACCGTCCTTGGGATTGAACATCAGCTCGCTGACGACGAGGGTCGGCAGCTGGCGCACGTACGAGCCGAAGGTCTCGCGGCTCCAGAGGTCGCCGACCAGGACGCGCGCCCGCACCTGGCGGTCGGCGTCGATGGCGATCGGCTGCTCGTAGGGCATCGCGCTCGGGCTCCTCTGACCCGACTCGAGGCGCGGGTCGGCGCCGTCGAGGGTGTAGTAGAGGGTGCCGGCATCGTTGTCGTGTCGCATCGACAGCGTGAACGGGATCGAGAACACGCCGTCCTTGCTGCTGATGAACTCGGGCTTCTCGAGCAGCTCCTCGCGGAACCACTGCGTGCGGTCCGTGATCCAGCGCTCGAGGTCGGCGAGCTCGTCGTGCCACTTGCCGGCGGCGATGATCGGCCAGCGCTGCCGATCGCGCTCTTCGGCAGCAGCGATGCCGGCGGCGATCTCGCGGATCAGGGCGTGCACGCGCGCGGTCGACAGCTCGCCCTCGAGCCAGGCCCGACCCCGCTGGCGGTAGCGGGAGCGGAACGCCGGGTCGCGGAAGAGCGCGCCCCACCAGCCGTAGTAGTTGTCCGCCGTCCAACCCTCGGGCCGGGCGCCGCGACCGACCCAGTACTCGGCGTCGTTGGTGCGCATGGCACGGTCGAAATCCCAGATCGGCCCCATGCGCAGCTTGCCGCCGCGCGGCTTGTTCATGTAGGTGCTCAGCGTGTAGGCATCCGGGTTTTTGGCGTACTCGTGGAAGAAGTGGAAGTCGATGAACGCGTCGACGTCGATGAAGGCTGCGTAGCCGCGCTCGGGGTCGGCGAGGTCGGGGCCGCTCAACATCGAGCCGAAGCGATCGAACCAGCTCTGCAGCCAGGCGCGCTGCGGGTCGGTGATGTGCCGTTCCTTGGGGGCCACGAACTGCAGCCGCTGGCCGCCGCTGTCGAAGCCCTCGTCGCCGGGGCCGGGGCGATCGATCTTGAGGATGTAGCCGCCCGTGATCTCGGGCTCGGCGGTATCCAGCGGTCCCACCGGTTCGACCTGGACGCGCTCCATGCCGATCGAGATGCGTTCGACCAGCAGGTAGAGCCCCTTGTAGTCGTCGCGGCTGACCTTGCCGCCGTCGGTGTCGACGAACAGCTCGACGAACTGCCAGCGCGGCGAGGCCAGGCCGATGCGTCGCGCCAGCTCGTAGCACAGGGCGTTGCGCAGATGCGACTGGTCGTAGTTGTGCGGCGCGTAGAGCACCCAGTCGTCGGACGACGGCATGCCGAACAGCGGCACTTCGAGGCCGCGCCCCTCGTCGGTGCGAAGCTCGATGGCGTAGCTGCGCTTGGGCAGATTCAGGGTGCTCGATCCGCGCAGGCGGATCGCGCCGTGCCCGCAGTATTGCGGTGTGTCCGACAACGTGCAGGTGCCGGAGTCGCCGAGCGCGATCGCGCTGATGTGACCGTCGACCCACTCCTTGTTCTCGACGGCGGCGCCATGCGTCGAGATCACGAGCATCGGCAGGTCGGAGCGGTAGTCGGCGAGATCCGAGGCGAGGGCGGTGTAGTGGACCGACGCGATCGGGCTCGGCGCCCGACCCGTGCGGAATCGGCGGGCGCGCAGGACCGCGCTGCGTTCGACGGCGATGGGCCGATCGAGGACGGGCGAGGAGAAGGTGGGATCGCTGCCGTCGGTGGTGTAGCGAACCGTGCCCTTGCCGGGTTCGTCGAGCGAGAAGCTGGCGACCTGCGGCGACAGCGTCGAGGCCTCGGCGAAGCGCGGCCGGCCGGCGATGCGCCGGTTGCCTTCGCCGTTCGGCCGGCCGGGCGTGGGTGTGGTGAAGAACACGACCTCGTCGGTCGCCGGCGCGCCGGGTCGGTAGGCCTCGAGCTCGGCCATCATCAGGTGGTCGAAGGCGTTCTGGCTGGTCGTGAACGAGCGCACGGCGAGGACGTTGCGCCGCTCGCGCAACAGCGTGGAGAAGTTCGCGACATCGGTCTCGTGCAGCAGGCGGCCGTCGGCGCCGTCGACCCAGGTCAACGCCTTGGTGCCGGGGCCGAGGTCCGCCGGCACGTTGAGGCGGGCGATCTCGGTGCCGTTGAGCCAGGCGACGTAGCCGCCGACGCAGCGGACCCGCAGCAGCGCCGAGGTCAGTCCGCGGCTGTCCTCGACGTCGAACGTGTAGCGGAAGCAGGCCGTCGCACTCTTGCTCCGCATGTCGGCGCCGAGGTCGGTACCGATCCATTCGCGGATGCCGGGGCGGTCCGAGTTGCAGAAGCCGAACCCGCCCGAGGCCCGCAGCCACTTGTCCGCCCTGAAGGCCGGCAAGTTCCAGTCGGCAGGCAGGCCACCGCGCGGGATCTGGTAGCGCGCGACGTCGCACGGGCCGACCAGCGTGTGCGGCTCGTACGGCTGTCGGTAGCCGGTGGCGACGTCATCGAACTGGCGGCCGAATCGGAGTCGCGACAGTTCGGTCGAGCCATCGCGTTCGAGCAGCCGCAGCGATCCGCCGCCGCGGCCGATGCGGAAGCCGGCGTGCAATGGCTGCCCTGGGTCACGACGGTCCTTGCCGGTCATGAAGACGACGAGGTAGTCATGGCCGGCGATGGCGACATCCGGGAAGGTCCAGCGGTGGCCGGCCTCGTCCTCGAGGATCCGTCCGTGCAGCGGTTCGGTGACCGCGCCGGCGTTGTGCAGTTCGAGCCAATCGGCATGCAGGCCGTCGCGATCGAGCAGGCCCGAACGGTTGGATGCCATGCACTCGGAGAGCATGACCTGGGCCTGGAGCGGAACGGCGAGCAGCGAGAGGAGCAGGTGGGTGAGGCGCATTGCCGGTGGCGAGGGACGAGCGGAGCTTCGGGCGGGCAGGCTACCAGGAGTCGTGCCGCGGGTGACAGCGGCGCCTTCGGCCCGGTGCCGTCATCGGCAACGGGCGGCGTGGTGCGTGACCAGGCAGCCTTCGTTCAGAACTGATGTCCTGAGTGGGGAAATCCGTGACGGCTGGCGAAAGCAGCGCACAGAGGGCGTGATGGGACCGGGAGCCCCACTCAGGACATCAGTTCTGTTCGGCATCGACCTTCGTCGCGGCCGCTGTCGGCCCGGCCTCACGGCGCGCGGCGGACCGGGCCGACAACGCGGGCAGCTGGCTCCAGTGCAGCGAAGGATGGTCGTGGTGCTCGGCGTGATAGCCGATGTTGAACATCGTGGCGTTGTAGAACGGCTGCAGGAAATTGACCGAGTGCGGCAGGCTCTTGTCCCGCAGCCAGCCCTCGCAGCCGGCGTGCTGGATGTACATGCCGCGGCCCATGGTGATGCTGTTGCCGCACCAGTGCGGCAGCAACCACAGGCACAGCCCCATCAGCGGATCGATGACGAAGGGGACCGAGTAGACGAGCACGAACCAGAACATCTCGATCGCCGCCGTCCTGCCGCTGAAATGGCCGGCGCGGATCTCGCGCGGCAAGTGCCACAGGATGCGCCACGGCCACAGTCGCAGCTGGTAGCGCAGACAGCTCTCGTAGTCGCCGTTCGGCCGCCGTTGGCGCACGGTCCAGTCGGGCCACTCGCCCTCGGCCATGAGGCGGCCGTGGTGCACGTCGACGTGGTAGAAGGCCCAGTAGCGCGCCGGCCAGCCGTTGAACGGCGTCCACAGGCGTTCGAACCAGCGGTTGAGCCAGGCCGATCTGAAGATCGGGCGATGGACGTGATTGTGGTGGTTCAGGCCGAGGTCGATGCCGCTGATCCAGCCGAGCAGCGGGGCCGCGGCGAGGACGAACACCGCTTTCTGCACCGGGCCGGTCAGGCCGGCGACCTCGGGCTCGAGCCAGAGCCAGAAGGCGAGCCCGTAGGCGGCGACGACCATGAGATGGAACACGACGCAATTCAGGTCTTCGGCGCGGGCCAGGATGCGGGGCCGGGAGGCACTGGTGGTCACGTCAGAACCTTCTCTGTACGAACCACCAGGCGACGACCGCGATCGCGAAGCCGAACGGTCCGACCCATGCGGTCAGCGCCAGCAGCAGGACCGCGGCGGTCGGCAGCAGCGACCGCAGGGCGAGCCGCCGCAGCGACAGCTCGGCGTTGCCGGGCATGCTCGGACGGAGAGGTTCGTTCATTCGAGGTCGATGGTAACCGACGACCAGGGTGCGGCTGCGGCGGCGGTCGGCAGGTGGGTTTTGGTCCAGGCTCCGTTGGTACACCACGTTCCGCCGGCCACGATTGGCCGTCAAGTCACTTCAGTTCGGCTGGACTCCGGGGGGTGGTGATTCGGGTGGCCGCAAGTTGCGGATTGCGGTCCGAGATCGAACAGGCTCTTTCCAAAGCCGGGGGGATGGGCTCCAATCCCCGGCGTCACGGGGACGACGAACCACCTCGCCGCCTCCACCGCAGGGCCTGAGCCCGCGCAGGTACACACCATGCTGATTGCATCCTCGCTCTTCTTGGCCGCCATGGTCCCACAAGGGCCCGGCTCATCCGTCGCATCGGTCGTCATCAACGAGTTCAGCTACGACGACTCGGGCGTGGTCGACCGCGTCTTCGTCGAACTCTACAACCGCACCAATGCGCCGGTCGACATCTCCAATTGGGTGCTGCGCGGCCACGAAGGCACGGCCAGCTCCCCGGCCAATGCGGCCGTGACGATCCCGGCGAACACGATCCTGCAACCCGGCGCGTTCTACGTCGTCGGCCAGGCCGCCGGCGTGCCGAACGTCGATCTCGACGTGCCGGCGATGGACACCGTGCTCGAAACCGGTCCGGATGCGCTGACGCTCGAGAACGGGGTCGGCACGGTCATCGACGCGGTGGCATGGGAGTACGCCGGCTGGACCAATGCGACGCCGGTGTGGCTCGAAGGCGACGGCATGTTCGGCGACACCTTCAACAGCGACAGCAATCCGCAGTCGGCGAGCCGCGTGCTCGATGGCTACGACTCCGACAGCAACGGCTGTGACTTCAACGTCACGCGCTGGTCGCCGGGCAGCTCCAACGAGGGCATCCACAGCTCGACGCCGCCCTACTACAACGCGTTCGACGATGTCGTCGGCAGCACCGTGGCGGCGGACTTCAACTACTCGTTCGTGCCGGGCACGACCGCGAGCCCGGTCGCGCTCGGCATTCCGGCATCACCGCAGGGCGGCAACGTCTCGACGTGGGGCAACCCGGCCGGCGGCGGCACCGCCAACTACTACAGCGCCGGCGCGCACCCCGACTGGGTGCTCGAGTGCTATGCCTACCTGCGCGGTCCGAACCCCGCCTTGGACCTCGACGACGTCGAGACCTGGGGCATGGGCGTGCGCGGCACCTCCGACTCGTTCGGCGAGCCGGTCGATATCGGCGGCCTCTACAGCTACATGGGCAAGTCCGACTTCGATCCCGGTGACACCGGCATCGGGTGGATCATGAACACGCGTCAGCGCAACTCGGTGATCTACTTCGTCGACCTGAATGACGGCGGCAACGACTTCAACGTCCTCGTCGGTCCGATCTCCATCCTGCAGGATGGCTGGCAACGACTGCGGCTGGCCGTCGTCGGTGGCAACCTGGTCTGCAATCTCGGCGGCACCCTCGGCTGCGACGATGGCAGTCGCTACACGGCGACCAGCACGACCACCTGCCCCGGCGGGGTCTGGATCAAGTACCACGAGGAGGTCACGGCTCCGGGCGCCCATCGCCCGCTGATCCTCGATGCGCTGACGATCACCTGCAACCAGGCCGCCGCGACCAGTCTGGCCGGCACCGGTTCGCCGACCTGGGTCGGAGTCCCCGTCATCAGCGCCAACAGCCTGCCGTCGGTCGGCAACCTCGGCTTCCGCTTCATCGGCTCGAACCTGATCCCGAACGGCGCCAGCTTCACGATGATGGCGATCGGTGGCGCGACGTTGCCGGGCCTCCAGATCCCGGGTGCGCAGCCAGGTGCCCTGTTGTTGATCAACAACGTCGGCGCCAACACGATCTTCAACATCAACAGCCCGACCGGCACGTCGTCGACGGCCTGCGCCGTGCCGTGTCTGACCGTGCTGAGCTGCCTGCCGATCTCGGGGCAGATCTTCGACATCGACATGACGTTGCCGTACGCGATCCCGTTCGGCACGTCGCCGGCGATGACCGCTCACATCGGCAACTGACGGTGTGATCCCGCCGCGGCAGGGCGCGCCGCCCGCCCGCGGTGGCGGCGTGCGGTTACGCTGACACGCATCCTGGGTTCGCAGCGCACCGGTCCTGACGCCGCCGGCACCGGCCGCCGCCCATGTACTCGCCGTCGTGCTATCGTTGCCGCCTCCCTGCCGAGCCACCGGTGCCATGTTCGCCACCATTCGCCCACTCCCGGTTGTCTGTCTCACACTGCTGATCCTCGTCAGCTGCGATGGCCGGCGATCGACGGTTGACACTTCATCGACGCCGTCGCCGACGCCGACCCCGTTGCCCGGAAACCCGGCGCCGGTGCAGCTCGGCGACCCGATGCCGAACCTCAGCGACTCGGAACTCCGCGCCTTCCAACGCGGCCGGGTGCTGTTCGAGAAGCGCTTCAAGCCGAGCGAGGGACTGGGGCCGCTCTACAACGCGACGTCTTGCGCGTCGTGCCACAGCACACCGGCGATCGGCGGCAGCAGCCAGCTCTACCGCAACTTCTACGTCGCCGTCGTCGACCCCGGCCTCGGACCGTCGTTCCAGACGCCGCTCAGTGGCCTGCCGAGCCTGATCGTGCCGGCATTCGGGGGCGCGGGGGTGCCGTTCCACACCCTCGAAGGCGCGCGCGCGCGGATCGCGAGCCCGCTGTTTCCGGTGATCGCCGCGCAGCGCAACGCGATCCCGATCTTCGGCACGGGGCTGTTCGAGTTCATCAGCAACGCGACCATCCTGTTCAACGCCGATCCCGATGACGCCGATCGGGACGGCATCAGCGGCCGCTTCAACACCGATGGCAACGGCGTCGGTCGGTTCGGGCTCAAGGCGCAGGCGAACAACCTCGAGTCGTTCACGCGGCCGCCGCTGATGAACCACATGGGCATCACCAGCAATCCGTTCCGCGGTGCGGCCGGCGCCATCTCGCTGGCGCCAGGTCTCGCGCCGCAGGGGACCGGCAGTCCGAATTCGCCGACCGTCGACAACGACGGCGTCCCGGATCCCGAGATCTCCTCCGCCGACCTCGGCGACCTCATCGCCTTCTCGCGCTTCCTCGCGCCGCCCGAGCCGCAGCCCTTCGATGAACCGGCACAGCGCGGCGAGGCGATCTTCGCCGGTCTCGGCTGCGCCAAGTGCCACATTCCCGTGCTGCAGTCGTCGCGCGGGCCGGTGCGCGCCTACACCGATCTGCTGCTGCACGACATGGGGCCCGGACTCGCCGATGGCATCAGCCTCGGTACGCCGCAGCCGTCGGGCACCAGCCCGCTCGGCACCGGCAGCGAATGGCGCACGCAGCCACTGTGGGGCGTCTCCCGATTCGGCCCGTACCTGCACGACGGTCGTGCGCGCACGCTTCACGATGCCATCAGCCAGCACGGCGGTGAGGCCAGCGCCAGCCTCGAAGACTACCTGGTGCTGACGAGTGTGGAGCGCGAAGACCTGTTGTCCTTCCTGAGGCACCTGTGATGTTCGATCTCGCCACCGGCCACCGCCAGCTCGCGCTCGGCCTCGTCCTCGCCGTCGGCCTGCTCGCGTTGCAGGGGTCTAGCGTCAGCAACGGCATGGAGCTGTTCGATCATCCGTTCGCTCCCGAGGAGGGCCTCGGCGCGCCCGAGATGAACGCCGACAGCTGCCGCGCCTGCCACCGCGATCCGGTCATGGGCGGGGCTGGCCCGCTCGAACTCAACGTCACGAGGTTCGGCAACGACGGCGGCGGCTTCGGCGTCTTCGTCGACCTTCCGGGCGGCCAGCTGCTGAGCAAGTTGCGGCCGCCGCAGACGGCCGGGCGCGAGGAACACCCGCTCGCGCCGATCCCGGCCGATGTCTTCGAGCAGCGGCAGACGCCGTCGATCCTCGGCGACGGGCTCATCGACGGCATCCCCGACGCCGTCATCCTCGCCAACGAAGATCCGACCGACGCCAACAGCGACGGCATCTTCGGCGTCGCGCGCCGCCGCACCATCAACGGCATGGTGGAGATCGGTCGCTTCGGCTGGAAGGCGCAGGTGCCGCGGCTCGCCGATTTCGTCAACGACGCGATGGGCGGCGAGCTCGGCATGACGACGCCCGACAACGGTCGCCCGTTCGCGATGCTCAGCGACGCCGATGGCATCGCCGACCCGGAGATCAGCCAGGCCCAGGTCGACGACATCGCCGCGTTCATGGCGCAGCTGCCGGCGCCGGTGCGCGGCGGCTCGACCGATCCGCGCGTGGCCCTTGGCGAGCAGGTGTTCCAGAACATCGGCTGCGCCGTGTGCCACATTCCGAGCCTGGCCGGGGCGAGCGGCCCGGTGCCGCTCTACTCGAATCTGCTGCTGCACGACGTCATGCCGTTCAACTACCGCGGCATGGCCGAGCCAGGCGCCGGCGTCGGCATGTTCCGGACGCCGCCGCTGTGGGGGATCAAGGACACCGCGCCCTACATGCACGATGGCCGGGCCGAGGACCTCAAGGCCGCGATCCTGGCCCACAGCGGTGAGGCGGCGACGGTGACGCTCGCCTTCCAGCTGCGGCCGGCGGCCGAGCGCGAGGCGCTGATCCTGTTCCTCGAAGATCTGTAGTCCTCAGGCGCCGCAACGCGGCACAGCGTCGACGACAAACGCGGCATCCAGCGCCGCTGGCGGCGCCTATTCGGGAGCCGGCGACCCGGCGCCGGCGCCTGCACTCAGTTGCCGACCACGCCGACCCAGGCGTCCGACACCACGAGGTTGAGCGCGTTCGCGCCGGTGGCGAGGACCGCGGCCTGGGTGTAGAGCGTCAGGCAGACCATCGACGGGTCGTTGGGGATCGCCGAGGTCCAGGTCGCGACCGTATTCGCCGTCGGCAACACGATCGTGCTCAGGCTGTCGACGCGCAGGAAGCAACCGGGCGCGCCGTAGACCGCGCCATCGAGCGGCAGCGGGCCGAACAGCGGCGAGTAGGTGTGGCTGATCCCGAGGATCAGCACGGCCACGCCTTCGGGAACATGATTCACGTCGAGTCGGTAGGTGGTGCCGAGCCTGGGCAGCGTGCCTACGGTATCGAGCTCGGGAGTGCCGAGCGGTCCCGGGCAACCGGTGCCGAAGAACCCGGTGCCGGCTTCGCCGGCGACGCTGCATCGCGAGTAGTGGAAGCCGCCGTTCCACAGCCGCGGGCTGAACACCGCCGGTCCGAGTTCAGAGTCACTCGAACTCCCGGCCCCGTTCGGGTGGATCGTGAGGTCGCTCGAGACGAACGGGCCGGCCGGTCCGTCGGTATAGGCGATCCCCATGCCGACCGGTCCGCTCAGGAAGACGGCGACGCCGTAGTTGCCGACCGGCAGCTGGAACGCGGTGTCCAGCGCGATGTCGACGAGGGTCGGTGGCGAGAAGCCGCCGCCGGTCGAATTGCCGCCGCCCTTGGCGACCCGCCGCCACGCGCTGGCGATACCTTCCTTGCCGGCGAACGAGCCCTCGGTCAGGTAGACGTTGGCATCGAACTGGCCGGCGATGGCCATCGGGGCTGTGGCGAGCCCGCAGACGCGGATGCCGCCGGTCACGGTGACCGCGATGTCGAAGTAGTTGCCGACCGCGTGCGCGCCGGTGAGGCCATTGCCGCCGGCGGTGGCGCCGATCGTCGATGCGCTGGCGAGGAACATCTGGCGCAGCGTCGTCGCATTGCGGCAGGCGTGCGTGACCGACAGCCTCGTGGTCGCCTCCGTGCAGGACATCGGCGCCTGATAGATCGGGTTCTGCGCCGTCGAATCGACGGTGCCGTCGTTGTCGAAGTCCCAGGCCCAGGTCGTCGGCACCGGCGTGCTCGTATCGGTGAGCTGCCAGGTGTTCGGCGCCGCGAGCAGGCTCGAGGTGAACGAGGCCGTGAGCGGGTCGGTCGTCACCAGCGTGGGCATCAGCTCGGTGACTGGGCTGTTGATCGTGTCGGTCACGGTCAACGACACAGAGAAGTCGCCGCACGTCGTGAACACATGGGTCGGGTTCTGCGCGGTCGAGTCGACGGTGCCGTCGTTGTCGAAGTCCCAGGCCCAACTCGCGATGCCGGCCGGGTCGTTGGTCTGGCTGCTGTCGGTGAAGTTGACCGCCAGCGGCGCGGCGCCGGTCGTGACGTCGGCCGTGAAGCCGGCATAGAGACCCGCCGCCGGCTGGATGTCGACGAGCACGCGGCCGATCGGCCCCGTCGATGCCGAGCACGGCTGGTTGCCGCCGTTGCTGGCGATGCCCGATTGCGTCAGCAGCCGTTGCAGGATGACGGCAATGCCGAGGATGTCGGTCGTGAACGCGCCGTTGCCATACGAGCTGTACGTGGTCGCCGAGCCCGGCGCGTCGGTGCAGCAGCCGAAGATGCCGTAGTACCTTCCCGCCTGCAGCGCGATGCTGGTGTTGACCTTGGTCCCGGCCGCGACCGAGTTGCTGTAGAAGAGCTGTGCGGTCGGAGTCACCGCCGCCGGGAACAGCGGTGGCGAGAAGGAGCCGAGGTCGAGGACCTCGACGACCTGGTTCGGCTGGCTCGCCTCGTTGGGCGCCTGCAGACCGGTGATCACGCAGTTGGTCGGGCAGAAGAAGTAGAAGCCACGGGTCGCGGCGGCGACGTAGGTCGACACGAACGGCGGCATGTTGATCGGCGTCTGCGCCGTGGCCATGGCGGCCAGGCCGAGGCCCGCGATGAGGAATCCCCGAGGCATGGTGTTCTGCTGGTGCTGTGCGCTGCTGCGCTGAGGTGGCTCGCGCCCGGTGTGGCACCCTCAAGCTATCAGGGCCGACCCCAGGGGCAAATGGGGCCACGGGCTCCGGCCGCCGTGACAGTTCGGTCCTGATCGGCGCGGCTACGGCCTGCCGCAACTTGCCCGAGTTCGAAAAGGAAGGGCTTGAGGCGCGCGCGGTTCGCGTCTTACTGTCCGATCCCGGCGCATGCCGCCGGCCCGCAACCTCTGCGTTGAGCTACGACCAGACGAACATCTTCGCCCGGATCCTCGATCGGGAGATCCCAGCCGAACTCGTGCACGAGGATGAGCACTGCATCGCCTTCCGCGATGTCAGCCCGCAGGCGCCGACCCACCTGCTCGTGATCCCGAGGCGGCCGATCGCCAAGCTCGGGGACGCGGTTGCCGCGGATCAGGCCGTGCTCGGCCACCTGTTGCTGACCGCCGCCGCGTTGGCGCGGCAGCTCGGGTTTGCCGAGGATGGCTACCGCGTCGTGATCAACAACGGGGCCGGCGCCGGTCAGACCGTCTTCCATCTACACGTCCACGTCCTGGCCGGGCGCGAGTTCGCCTGGCCGCCCGGTTGACCTGCTCGGCAACCCGATCCATCGCAGCCCGACGCAGCCGATGAGCGACCCTCTCCGACCGGAAGACGACCTGGTGCCCCCCGACGTGATGTTCCTGCCGTTGGCAGCGGCTCCGGACGAGGTGTGGCAGCGCATTGGCATGGTCGATGGCGTCGATCCCGGCCTGCTGTCGCGGCGGCTGCCGGACTTCGTGCACCAGGTGATCAACCAGGGTGAGGGCGGGCCGACGGCGATGCTCGAACTGCAGACGGACTATGACGAAGGCCCGGTCCGTTGGATGCGCTTCGCCGAGGTCCCGGAGCGTGACGAGCTGTTCGAACTGGTGCCGGCCGGGCTCGATGTCCGCGCCGTGGTGACCGGCGAGGTCGCGCCCGTCGAGAACGGGATCCGGGTCGAGTTCTGCGTGTTCCGCAACGAACCCGGCGACGAGTGGGTCAGCCAGCGGGTCGCCGGCACGCTGCCGCTGCAGGATCCGGTGCCGGGCCTGCTGCGCATGGCGCGCCACCTCGCGCGGGCGTTGGAGCTGCGCTTCGTCGAGCCGGCGAGCGGATTGCTGACCAGCTCGGGTCGGGCGTTCCTGCACTTCCTCGAAGGCCTCGACAACGCGATGTTGCTCAGCGGTGATCTCGACATCGCCGTGCCCGATGACCGCGAGCAGCTGATCCGGCCGTTCGCCGAGGCGCTCACGCTCGATCCGGCGTTCGGCCTCGCGCTGCGGGTGGCCAATGCGACGACGACGCTCGCCGTTCATGGCCAGCGCCTCGATCAGGAGACCGCGCGGCGCTTCCTCGATCGTTGTTTCGCGGCGCAGCCCGGCGATGGCGAGGCCTGCGTGGCGGTGGCCGAGCAGCTCTCCGGCATGGGCGATGACCGGCGCGCGCAGGAGTGGCTCGAGCACGCCACGCTGCTCGATCCGCCGCCAGCGCGTGGACTCGAGAACCTCGGCATCCTCAAGGCGCGCGATGGCGACCTGTCGGCCGCGCGGCGACTGTGGCAACGCGGCCTCGAGATCGATGGTCATCCCGATTTCTTCTCGCACCTGGCTCAGCTCTGCTTCGCCGAACAGCGCGAAGACGACGCCTGGCAGTTCATCGTGCGTGGGCTGTGGCGCCTGCGCGAGCGCACCCTGCGGGCCGCGGAGTGGGACGACCGCGACCGCAACAAGGTGGTCCTGCTCGAGTGCCTGCACGCCGTGATGGTGACGCGGACGGCGCCCGAGGCGGTGGCCGGCGCGCTCGATGAGCTGCGCGATCTGTTCTCGGCCGAGGATCGCGTCAACCTCGGGCTGTGCCTCTACGCCGCCGGTCGCGTGGCGGCCGCCCGCGACGAGCTGGCCGGCGGGCTGCGGGCGGTGGCGCTCGACCTCGACGCCCGTGATCGCGCCGTGCGCACGCTGCTGAACATCGCCGTGCCCGGATTCGAGCAGCGGTTCGCCAAGGCCTGCGACACGGCGCAGCGGGCGCGCGATCCGCGACCGGCGCTCGAGGAGTTCGCCGCCTGGTACGAGCTGCAGGACGAGTTCTGGCCGGCCTTGTACTTCGGCGGCGTCGCCCGGCGGCGGCTCGGCGACAGCAACGGTGCGCTCGATCTGTTCGCGGAGGCGCTCGAGCTCTCGCCGGGGCAGGCCGACGTGCTCTACGAGATGGCCGAGCTGTTCGCCTCGAGGCAGAACTGCAAGCACGCCTTGGAGCTGCTCGACGAGGCTCTGCTCGAACGGCCCCGCGAGGTCCGCTATCACGCCGCCAGGCTCAGGTACCTGCACGCTCTCGGCCGCCGCGACGAGGCCCTGCAGTGGCTCGATCGGATCGTCGCCGAGGGCGTCTGTGGCGACGAGTTGCAGCGCGCGGCGAAGTTGCTGCGGCGACCGCGCTGAGGCGTGCCAGCCGCGCCTACCTGGGCGGAGCCGCCAGCGCGCTGATGTCGACGGGGTCGACCTCGTTGCTCGTCAGCAGGTGCGACAGCTTCTCGTCGGCGAGCCAGTCGTAGACCAGCGCGATCGGCGTGCACAGTCCCATGTGCGGCACCACGACCGGGTTGCCCTTGCCGTGGGTGTAGATCTTGGAGAACACGCCGATCAGCTGATGGGTGTCGTCGAGGTAGATGCCGCCACCGCTGTTGCCGAAGTAGGTCGGCGCGTTGATCATCCAGTAGTTGGAGCCGTTGAGTTCGTTCTTCAGCGAGCTGATCTCGCCGTGGCTCGGCACCGGGTCGTTGCCCAGCGGGCAGCCGACCGCGCACACCGGCTGCCAGACGACGACCCGATCGAGCGCCGACCTGGGCAGCACATTGGCGACGTTGGGCAGCTTGCGGTCGGTGGTCAGGCGAATCAGCGCGGTGTCGATCTCGGGCTTGCTCGCGACCATGTGCCCCTTCACGACGAGCTTGCCATCGGGCAGGTAGATCGTGACATCGAGGCCCTCGCGCTTGGCTCGCGGGGTATCGGCGAGGATGTTGCGCACGACGTGATGGCTCGTCAGCACGTAGCTCTCGACCTGCTTCGACTCCGGGTTGACGTCGGAGAACACCAGCGTCCCCGAGCCGACGGTGTCGTCGCCGTTGAGCTGCACCGTCGGCAGCAGCATGGTTCGGGTCAGCAGGCTCGGGTCGCGGTGGATGTGGCTGGCGAGTCGCGAGATCGAGTTCTGGGTCCGCGACAGCCGCAGGGCGGCGTCCTGCTCCTTGCTGCGGACCTCCTTGATGTAGGCGTCGACGAGTTCCTTGGTGCGCTCGAAGTCGGTCGACATCTGGCTGCGGAACACCGCGACCTCGTCCTTGGCGCGGCGCAGCTCGGTCTCGAGGTCCATGGCCTGATTGGAGCCGGCCGTCGCCGTTTCGAGTTCGGTCTCGAGCCGCTTCATCCGCGCCTCGGTCGCACGCAGGATCTCATCCCTGACATCCTGCATGCCTTCGCGATCGCCGATGATCTCGGTGACGGTGTCGAGCTTGCGTTCGAGCACCGCGACGTCCCGCTGATGAACTTCCAGGCGGGCGATCTGATGGTGGAAGGAGACCATCAGGACCACGGCCGCAAGGCCACAGAATGCTTCGACCAAAGTGCGCTTCATTGCGTCTCTCTTCCACTCCCCAGAGTTGCGTTTCCCCGTTGCAGGAAAGGGCTTCGGCGAGCTGGCCAGAGGCTCTGAAGCAAAACCCCGACGACCGTCGCGCGATGCTGCAACGACCCCGTGTGGCGGCGGGTTTCGCGACGAAGGGAACCGGGCTGCGGCCTCGGATTGCCGAGAGAATCGGCATCCGGCCCGCGCCCTGTCGCATTCCTCGCCATTGCCGAGGCCGGTCGCCCGCGCTCGGCATGGCTCCCCGAGGCCGGGCAGACTACACTGCTGGGCCCCTTACTCCGGAGTTGCATGACGTTTGCGCCGATCCCCGAACTGCTGAGTGAACTCGAAGCCGGACGCCCGATCGTCCTGGTCGATGACCCCGACCGCGAGAACGAGGGCGACCTTTGCTTCGCCGCCGAGAAGTGCACCCCCGAGCTCGTCGCCATGATGTCCCGCGAGGCCTGCGGCCTGATCTGCCTCGCGCTCGACGGGTCGATCTGCGAGCAGCTGCAGTTGCCGATGATGGTGGCCGAGAACCGGGCCCGCCTGGGCACTGCTTTCACGGTCAGCATCGAGGCGGCGGAGGGGGTCACCACGGGAATCTCGGCGAAGGACCGTTCGCGCACGATCCTGGCGGCCTCCCATCCCGATGCGCGGCCGCAGGACCTGGTCTCGCCGGGACACATCTTTCCGCTGCGCGCCAAGCAGGGTGGTGTGCTCGTACGCGCGGGGCAGACCGAGGGCATGGTCGATCTCTGTCGGCTGGCCGGGCTGCGGCCGGCGGGCGTGATCTGCGAGATCACCAAGGAGGACGGTGAGATGGCGCGGGTGCCGGACCTGGAGCGGTTCTGCGCCAAGCACGGCCTCAAGATGGGTTGCATCGCCGACCTGGTCGAATACCGCCGCCGCCGCGAACGCATCATCGAGCGCGTCGCCGTCGCCAAGATGCCGACCGAGGTCGGCTACTTCGACTGTCACACCTACATCGGCAAGGTCGATGGGCGCACGCACATGGCGCTCACGGTGGGAATCGAGAACGCCGGCAAGGACGGTCGCTTCCCGCCGATCGAGAAGCCGGTTCTGGTCCGCGTCCACTCGCAGTGCATGACCGGGGATGTCCTCGGCTCACTGCGCTGCGACTGCGGACCGCAGCTGCGCGAGGCCATGCGGCAGGTGCAGGCCGAGGGGCACGGCATCGTGCTCTACATCAGCCAGGAGGGCCGCGGCATCGGTCTGGCCAACAAACTCCGCGCCTACGCCTTGCAGGACCAGGGCATGGATACGGTCGAAGCCAACGTTCACCTCGGGTTCCGCGCCGACGAGCGCGAGTTCGGGACGGGCAGCCAGATCCTGCACGACCTCGGTTGCCGGCGCCTGCGGCTCTTGACCAACAACCCGCGCAAACTGGCAGGTCTGCACGGCTACGGACTCGAGGTCGTCGAGCAGGTGCCGCTCCGGATCGAGCCGAACCCGCACAACCAACGGTATCTCGATACCAAGCGGGAGAAGCTCGGGCACCTGTTCGAGGCGCCGCGCCAGGATCCCTGATGGTTTCGCGGCCCGGCGGGAAGAAACTCCTGCCCATCCCTTCGAAGGCTGGGTGATCGCCTTGAAGCAATCGAACGAGACCACTGATGCCGAGCTGATCGCCGCCGTCCTCGAGGGCAGCGAGGCGGCCTTCGCCCAGCTCGTCGATCGCTACAAGGACCGGTTGTTCCGCCTGCTCAGCCGCTACTGCCGCGACCAGGTCGAATGCGAAGACCTCGCCCAGGACGTGTTCCTGAAGGTCTTCCGCAAGCTCGACACCTTCCAGGGCGGCTCGGCCTTCTTCACCTGGCTGTATCGGATCGCGGTCAACACCGCGACCGACCATCTGGCCCGCGCCAGTTCGCGGCGGCTTCGTCTGGTCGAGGACGTTGTCCTCGATCTCGGCGACCGCGACCACGACCCGGAGAATCCGGCGACGCCGGTGATGGCCGCCGAGCTGGCCTCGGTGACGCGCGCCATCCTGGCCAAGCTGCCGGAGAAGTACCGGACGATCCTCATCCTGCGCGAGTACGAGGAGCTCTCCTATCTGGAGATCCGCGACGTGCTGCAATGCAACCTCGGCACCGTCGAGTCGCGCCTGTTCCGTGCCCGGCAGCGCTTCAAGGAAGCGCTCGAGCGCGACCACCCCGAACTCATCCCCACCCGAGGGTAGACCGATGCGACTTTCAGCCGATGACCAGATGCTGCTGCAGCGTTTCCTCGATCGCGAGTTGGCCGCTGACGAAGCGGCGTCACTGCGGTCGCGGCTCGACCGCGAACCGGAGCTCGCTGCCGGCTTCGCCGAGTTCGAGGAGCTGAGTCGCGGCTTCGCCGCCGGCCGCAGCGCGGGTTTCGTCGCGCCGGCCGGCTTCACGGCCGCGGTGCTGGCCGAGGTGCGCAAGCTGCCCGATCGCATCCGGCTGCAGGAGGCCGAGTTCTCGGCTCGGGCGATGGTGCTCTGCCGCCGGTTGCTGCTCGCGGCAGCCATCCTGTTCGGTCTCGGCCTGTGCTGGCACATCGGCCTGTTCGACGGCGGCAGCGCGACCACGCTCGAGGCCGCGCCGGACGAGATCGATCGCGTGCTGGATCAGATCGACGCGATCGTGCGGTCGCTGAAGTCGGCGGAGCAACCGCGGTGAAGAGCCTGCAGTTCTGGATCCTCGGCGCGGCGCTAGGCAGCTTCGCCGCCGGCATGAACTGCGGCCTCGCCGCCCCCGGGTTCTACGCCGACGTGCCGGAATCGGGAGCCGACGCCGAGTACATGCAGGCGCTCGTCGCCGACTACGGCCTGTCCGCCGCGCAGCATCGTCTGCTGCGCCTGGTCATGCAGCGCTGGCGCGACGAGGAGATCGCCGCCATCAGGTCGGTCGCGCCGACGCGGTTGCCGCCCCAGACCCAGCGCGAATTGCTGGATGCGAGGGGTCGGCTCGAAGACCGGATCCGCGCGATCCTGGACGAGGAGCAGCGCGCCCGCTACGACCTCGCCACCCGTGACAAGTAGAAGCCAAGACGCAGAGCAACAGGTGATCCGATGGTAAGGACAGTAGGAATCGATCCCGGCGATGCGCTGGTCAAGGTCGTCGAACTCGACGGCAGCTACCGCAAGCCCAGGCTGCTCCAGGTCCACGCCGAGCCGGTCGTCGCCGGATTGCCGAAGTCGGTCGTGGTCGCCACCGCCGTGCAGAACGCGCTCGCCGCCGGCATGAAGGGGGAGGTCCGTCTCGGACACCCGTGCCGCGAGGCGGTGCTGCGGACGCTCGACCTGCCCTTCAAGGGCAAGGACGCGCTGCGCAAGGTCGTCAAGGCCGAGGCCGAGAGCGAGATCCACGGTTTCGCCGTCGACGACATGGTCGTCGACTTCCTCGAGGTCGGCGGCGGTACGGCCGGTGGGAGCCGGGTCCTCGTCGCCGCGGTGCCGAAGGACGGGCTGCGCACCCAGCTGGCTGCGCTCGAGGCCGTCGCGGTCGAGCCGGAGACGGTCGACCTCGACACGATGGCGCTGTGGCGCGCCGCCGATTGGGCCGGTGCGTTCGAACGCGATGCCGCCGCCGGCATCCCCGAAGACGGCGTGACCGCCATCGTCGATGTCGGATCGCGCAGCGTCCGGGTGCTGCTCGTCGCCGGCGACCAGCTCGTCGACATGCGTACCTTGCGTCTCGGCGAACTCGCCGTTGCCGACGACATCGCGGCCCGACACGGGTTGTCGTTGGCCGCGGCCCGGCAAGCCGTCGACGAATGCACCGCGAGCGGGGAATCGTGCGTGGTCGACGTCGCGCTCGAGCTGCCGGCCGCCGCCGGCACGGTCGACGATGACCACGATGGCGGCGGCGACTTCATCCTCGAAGAGGAAGGCGAGGGCGAGACCGGCGGCGGGGCGGCGACCCGTGCCGTCATCGTGCGCCCCGAGGAGGTCGATGCCGCGCGCGCCGCGTTCCTGCAACGGCTGCGGCGCGAGCTGGTCCGCTATCTGACGGCCTCGGGTCGCGGTGATCTGTGCGCCGTCTGGATGACCGGCGCCGGCTGTCGCATGCCCGGGATCGACGCGGTCCTGACCGAGGCGTTCGACCTCGAGCCGCGGGAACTCGACCTGCTCGCGCATCTGCAGCACGATCTCGACGAGGACGCCGTGGCCCGCCTCGGACCGCGTCTGGCGGTCGCGATCGGGCTGGCGCTGGCGCCGATGGGTGGACCGCAGGGGTTCGACCTGCGGCGCGAGGATCTGGCCTACACCCGCGGCTTCGAGCGCATCAAGTTCCCGCTGACGATCACGCTGATGGTGGCGTTGCTGGCCTTGTTCGTCTACGGCAACCACCGCGCCGCCGAGCTCAACCTGCTCGAACTCGAGATCGGCAAGACCCACGTCGGCGAGGGCAACAAGGTCGATTTCTTCGGCCAGGTCAACATGGCGTTGGCCGGACGTTGGTGGGAGAACCCGCAGAACTTCAGGCTCGAGTCCCGCGGCAAGGGCAACAAGGACTACAAGTTCAAGGATCTGCGCGACGAGCTCGTCGAGACGCCGGTGCACCGGCGCGTGAGCCTGCTGCGCGACAAGCTCAAGCTCGTCGCCGCGCAGAAGCAGAAGGAGTCGGGCATCTACGAGAGCGTGGCGCTCGAGTCAGGCTACGCCGTGCTCGTGCGCTTCAGCGAGGTCCTCAGTCGTGTCGAGCCCGAGATCGGCCCCTACCTGCTGACCAAGCTCGATCTGAACATGAAGGGGAAGAGACGTACCCTCGAGTTCACGATCGCCTTCCGGGGTTCGGATTTCCGCCAGAAGGGTGACATCCTGATGCGCGCTTTCGAGGCCGAATACGCGCGCCCCGATTCGCCGTTCGAACCGCCGGAGCTGACCAAGAACAAGGAGTTCTCGGTCGAGAAGCCGTTCCGCGACTACGACAAGACCAAGGTCGACGGTATCTACAACCTGATCACGCTGAACGTGAAGGAGTCCTTCACCCCGTTCGGTGCCGGAGGCCAACGATGAAGAAGCTCGCCCAGATCGATCTCTACACCGGACTGATCCTGGTCTGCGTCGTGCTGCTGCCGATCTGCGCGTGGTGGTGCATGAAGACCAACGAGGCGATCGATGCCTGCAAGGTCGCCGTGCGCGAGGCGACCCGGTCCGGCGGTTACCTCGAGCAGATCGGTGCGCTGAAGAAGAACATCGAGATCGTCAACGAGAACCGCAGCGGCAACGACCCGATGAGCCCGAAGACCTACTTCGACGGCCAGATCGTGGCCGCCGCGGTCGGGGGCGGCGTCGCGTCCACGGACTTCAACATCATCGGCCCGAAGTCGGAGACGCTGACCCTCCCCGGCAGCAAGCAGAAGGTCGACGACTACATCATCGACATCCAGTGGACGAACAAGGAGCACGTGCTGAAGCTCGGCTTCATCGAGTCGCTGTTGTGGAACTGCGAGTCCGGGGCCGGGCTCGGCAGCAACAACGGCCTGCAGTCGATCTGGAAGCTGCAGCAGCTCCAGATCGTGAACACGTCCGATGACTCGTTGAAGAGCTTCGACACGCCGCCGCCCGAGCTGCAGGATCGCTGGGCCATCCGGGAATTGAAGTTCGCCCGTCGCGAGCCGAGCAAGTAACCTTCGCGACCGTGATCTCGCGGCACGGGGTTCGGCTCGGGGCGGCGGTCGTCGCCGCAATGCTGTCGGGCGGCTGCACGCCGTTCGTCCGCTACACCAACGACCTCGTCGACTCGAAGGCCGGACGTTCGTGGCTCGTGCGCGCGCCGGCCGGGATCGGCGGCACCCTCGGCTTCGTCGTCGGCGTCCCGGTCGATCTCGCCGCGATGCCGCTGTCCTGGGTGGTCTATCGCGCGCAGCCGAAGGAGACCCGCGATGTGATCTCGGTGTTCCTGTTCCCGTCGTTCGTGCTGTGGAAGGTCGGCGCGTTGGTCGGCGTGCCGTTCGACCTGCTCGAGTTCGGGCTGTGGCGCTGGTGGAACCGGCAGGAATACACGCTGGAGGAGCGCGAGGCGATCGAGCGCATCTGGGACGAGCGCGAGTACAGCGACTATCCGGTGACGGCGATCTACCCCGGGACGGCGCCTGCGGGGCGGGCCGAGCCGGACGTCAGGCGATGATACCGGCGATGCGCTTGTCTTCGGCGCTGAGGTCCGCAACGATCTGAGGATGACGCCTCGGCAGCGATGCACGTGACATGACCGACTCGCCGTTCATGCTGCGCCGGCTGGTCGAACGCGTTCTCGAAAGCGGCCCGGATCTGCCGCTGGGTCTGTTGCTCGAGCAGCTCGTGGCGGTCAAGCAGCTGCGCGAGCTGGCGCGCAAGTTCGACCTGTCGCCGAAGGGATTCCGCGTCGATCGTGCCCCGGCCAAGGTGCTGGCCTCCCAGCTCGCGGAGCTGCGCGACGGCGAGCAGCTCGACGAGGTCCTGGCGTTGCTGCGGCCGTCGGCCGGCCCGAAGCCTGCTGCCAAACCGGACGTCGGCCGCCTGGCCGAACTCGAAGCCCTGCTCGGTCTGCGTGCGGAGGAGCTGCGGCGGCAGCGTGAAGAACTCGAACGCGCGCGCGAGTACGGCAACCGCGCGCGCGATCGCGAGGCCGAACTCCACCGTCGCAACGAACTGCTCGAGGACGAGGTCACGCGGTTGCGACGTGATCGCGAGCACGCCGCCAGGACGGCCGTCGCGCCGGTCGCCGATCGATCACAGGTCGTGCGCGCCCTCGAGCGCCGGCTGCGCGAGCTGGAGGGGGAGCGCGAGGGTGTCTTCGCCGCCGACGAGGCGCTGCGGCGACAGCTGGCGCTGAACCAGAGTCGGATGCGGCAGCTCGAGGCGGCCAATGCCGAGCTCGAGGAACTGATCCCGAAGAGCCGGCGGCGCAAGAAGAAGCCGTTGCCGCCGCTGCCCGAGGAGGAGCGCAGGGTGCTGGTGCCGTATTTCCTGCCGTCGTTCTACAAGTCGCTGGTCGGCAAGGAACGCAAGGCCGTCGAGCGCGCCGTGCACGCCATCCTGCTGTTCTGCACCGAGGGGCACGCCTATCCCGGCCTCGAGTGCAAGCAGCTCGGCGGCCAGGATACCTGGAGCCTGAGGGCATCGCTGGGCCTGCGCATCTACTTCCGGCCGCTGCCCGATGGCGACATCGAGGTGCTCGAGCTCGGCGACCGCGAGGATCAGAACACGACGCTGCGTCGCCTCAAGGAGCGCTGAGATGCGCGGCGGCGCGCCCCGTTCGCCGCTGGTCCTGAAGCGGACCTCGCCGGCGCGCTTCCCGGATCCGCGAGAGTTCGATGCCGAGGGCCTGGTCGCCATCGGTGGCGACCTGAGCCAGAAGCGCCTGCTCGCGGCCTACCGCGGCGGCATCTTCCCGTGGTACGACGTCGGCTACCCGCCGCTGTGGTGGAGCCCCGATCCGCGCGCCGTGCTCGATCCCGATCATCTGCACGTCGGTCGCAGCCTGCGCCGCGTGCTCGCGGCTGCCGACTTCGAGCTCGGCTGGAACCAGTGCTTCGAACGCGTCATGGGCGAGTGCGGTCGGCGCCGCGCGGACGGCACGTGGATCACGCCGGAGATGATCGCGGCCTACTCCCGGCTGCATCGCGCCGGGCACGTTCACAGCCTCGAGGTGTTCCGCGGTGGCGAACTCGTCGGCGGCATCTACGGCGTCCAGGTCGGCGCCCTGTTCGCTGCCGAATCGATGTTCCATCGCGCCACCGACATGTCGAAGGTCGCCCTCGTCGCGATGGTGCGATCCCTGTTCGCCGCCGGTATCGAGCTGTTCGACGTCCAATTCCGCACCGGCCACCTCGAGCGCTGCGGCGTCTTCGAGCTGTCGCGCGCGGACTATCTCGCGGCGCTTTCGCGGGTAACGGAGAAGGTCGTCGATCTGACCGCGCTCGTCCCCGGTGTCACCTGAAACCGTGTCGCCCGAAACCGTGGCAGGAAACCCGAAGCCCGGTCGTCCACGCCTCGGCTGAGCACGCCGCGGCAATGGGCAGGCTTTCGCCTGGGCCGTTGTGCTACGTTTCGCATCCCATGGAGACCCCTGTGACCAACCTGCGCCCGACTCCTCCGTGCCTCGCGGCCGCCTGCTCGCTGTTGCTCGCCGCCGTCACCACCGTCGCTCAGACTCCGGCTCGGCCGTTGCCGGTCAGGAGCAGCGGTCCCGTCACTGCCGGCCCGGTGTCGCCGGTATCCGTGGCGCCGGACGCGGTCCCGCCACAGGATCCGGCCGGGACCACCGCGGCAGCAGCCGACGCCACCGCGGCGGCGGCCGAGGCGGCCGCGACCGAGCGGTTGGCGAAGTGGAAGAAGCTGATCTTCGATCGACGGCCGTCGTCGATCCTGAAGGCGTGGGCCGCTCCTGAGCTGAAGCCCTACGATCCTGCCGAGGAGAAGCGGGAGATCCAACCCGAGCTGCGCGAGCTGGTGATGCAGGAGTTCGGCGTCGATCCGACGACCGTGCCGGCGCCGCCCACCGACGAGGCGGCCAAGACCGCCGCGGCCGAGAAGGCTCTCGAGCAGAAGCGCATGCAGCGCGAGCTCGAGATGTTCGAGCGCGATGTGACGCTGTCGCGCTGGTCGGCCGTGGCCGAGTTCATGCGGGCGTTTCCGGAGAAGAGTCGCAAGGATGCCTACGAGCACTTCCTGAAGGTGCTGATCCAGCATCCGCAGACGCCGGCCGATCAGCGCGTGCCGGCGAACCTGCAGGAGAAGAACCGGTTCTCGTTCGAGGAGACGTTGCTGCTCGCCGGCATGGCTCCCGAAGGCTTCGACAAGAAGCAGGTCGCCCTGCTGGCGCCGTTGGTCAAGCGCGCGGTCGACGGCGGCAGCGTCGTCGAGGAGTACGTCCGCCTGCTCGACGTCGAGGTCAGGAAGCCGGAGGCAGAGCAACGCGTCGACCGTCGCGAAGCCGCCCTGCTGCTGTCGGCGATCGGGCAGGAGACCGAGCTCGGTGCCTTCCTGCCCGGCCCGGATGCGGCCGAGAAGGACAACGACCGCGAGGCCCTCAACCTGCTGGCGCGGCACTACCTCGCCATGTTCGGCAAGGAGAAGCGCAACGCCCATCTCGAGGATGCCTGGCGCGTGACGCAGGCGGTGCTGGCCAAGGGCGAGGTCGGCGACGAGGACAAGCAGGAGGCGCTGCTGCGCGCCGTCGAGCTGGCGCCGAAGGTGCGCGAGGAACTCGGACCGCTGTGGCTCGAGCAGAGCTTCACGACCCAGCCCGAGCGCGGCATGGAGATCATCGCCACCATCGGCGGCGAGGCGGCGAAGGGTTTCCAGCAGCGTGGCGCGGACACCGACTATCGCAGCAAGGTGCTGCACCTGCAGAAGGTCGCGGTCGAGGCCCTGCTGAAGGCCGCGCCGCACCTGGCCGAACAATGGCGGCCGTCGCTGGCGTTGCTCGCCGCCGGCTGGATCACCGAGGCGGCCTACAGCTATCAGTACTCGCAGTCGACGCGCTACGGCCCGGTCATGGAGCGCGACTCGTACGGCAACATCTTCTGGACCAGCCGGCGCATGGGCGGCGGCGGTCAGGTGCAGGCCGTCGAACCGGCCGATCTCGTCGACGCACAGCCCGGCTCGACCTGGGTCGACATGCTCGACGCCGAGCTGCGACCGCACTTCGCGACCGTCTCGGCGCAGCTGTTCCTGAAGATCAGCGAGGCCGAGCGCGCCTTCCCGTTCATCGAGCAGCTGGCCGCGGTCAATCCGCGCAAGGCCAAGGAGCTCGCCGACGAGTTCCTGCGCGTCTGGATGCGCGAGAACAACCCCAATCTCAACAACAGCCGCACCAACTCGTACATGTTCATGTACGGGTTCGATCGCCGCGCCAGCGGCATCCCGCTGACGCGCAGCAAGCAGGAGCGCAACCTGGCCGAGCTGGCGACCTGGGTCGAGCGTCTGCGCCGGCTGCCGATCGGCGGCGTCGATCAGAAGCTGCTCGGCGAGGCCTTCATGGCCGCGCACAGCACCGCCGAGGTCTATCAGCTCGACACCATCGAACACGTCTTCGGCGACGTCGGCGCGCTCGAGCCGGTGCTGCTCGGCGAGCTGCTGTCGAAGATGCGTACCAACCTGGCGACGTTGTGGCGGGTGCCGGCCGTGCAGGAGGCCGGCAAGACCAGGCGCAACGAGAAGGAGATGCTGGAGGAGGTGGCCAAGGGCTACGACACCGCGCTCGCGGTGGCCGAGGAGGTGATGGCGCGTCAGGGCGATCACTGGGCGCTGCTGGCGCTCAAGGCCGCGATCCGCCACGACCAGAACAACTTCGCCAAGGAGCAGAAGCGCGACAGCGGCTTCTCCGAGGCGCGCAAGGAGTCGTTCGAGCTGTTCGAGCGCGCGGCCGAGGACTACGCCCGTCGCGTGCCGGATCTGCGGCTCGACGAGGAGACCATCGGCGCGTTCGACACCTGGTTCTACGCCGCGCTCGGGGCCTGCGACCTCGGCGCCATCGACGAGGAGACGGTCGTCGCCAAGACCCAGCTGCCGCTGATCAGGCAGGCGCTGGCC
>JAGQRA010000713.1 GCA_020425885.1 Planctomycetota bacterium
CTCCCGAGTTGGTCTCGAAGACCTGCAGAATGTCGCGCCGAGCTGCGCTCCAGAAGCCGCGGAACGCCCCGCCGTCGATCGCCTTCAGGCGAAAGCGCTGGTATCCCTCCTCAAGAAGCTCAGCCTCTCGGTCAATCCTGTCAGCCATCTTGTCGAACACCTCCTGGATCTCGGCTGCGTCGGCTGCGTGATCGAGGTGGGCCTTGGCGCTGGTCGGGTGAGTGGCAAGCCTGGCCATCCGGAGGCAGTCTTTCGAGATGGCACCTGCCTGAGCTGCGAGCGTGTCTGCCACGGCGATGCACCGAATGGTCCATGCGACGCACTCGCGAGGAAACTGCTTCTCGGCGCGAGGTCTCCCGCCGACCGGGTCTTGCAGTTTCATCCGTCCGGGTTGCCCGTGGACCGCGTTGGAGAGAAGAAACAGAGTCGTCGCAATGACCGTGACGTTCCGCATGGTTGCCTCCTACCGCGCCCGAGAGACAAGGCGCCGGCTGTTCGTGTGCATGGTAGCCGCTGGCGACGACAACCTGAGAGATCCCTGCTGATCGAGCCGCATCGACCCGCACCGCCGGAGCGCATCAGCCATCGTTGACAATGCTGTCAATCCAAGGCCGGTTTTGGCAGCGTTGTCACCACGTCACGCCACACCTTGCAACACCACGCAACAAGGCTATGATCGCGCGTAATCCTGGGCTCGGTAACGAACTCGGGGCTGCAAAGGCTGTTGGATGCGATTGCTACCAGTGAAGCCCGCGATCAAGTTCAAGGAACGCATCGCCAAGTAGCCGCGTGCTCTCGCTGGCCGGCATCCTGCTCTGCTGTCTCGGCGCGTTCGCGCTGGCCCACGTCGTCTACGGCCGGCTGCTGGCCCGACTGTTCGGCCTCGACGCCGCGCGCACGACCCCGGCGCACGAGCATTGCGATGGCCAGGACTTCGTGCCGACCGGCCGCTTCTACCTGCTGTCGCAGCACTTCTCGGCGATCTCGGCCGCCGGCCCCATCGCCGGCCCGATCCTGGCCGCGCTGTGGTTCGGCTGGGGGCCCGCGTTCTGGTGGATCGTGCTCGGCTGCATCTTCATCGGCGCGATGCACGACTTCGCCGCGCTGGCCGGATCGGTCCGACACGGCGCGCAGTCGATCGCCGGCATCCTGCGCCAACACCTCAACCCGCGCAGCTACGTCGCCTTCACGATCTACATCTGGCTGGCGCTGATCTACGTCATCATCGCCTTCACCGACGTCACCGCCCGCGCCTTCGTCGAGGCGCTCGACGTCGCCCTGCCCGACACCGGCACTGACATCGCCGTCGCCGGCGCCGGCGTCGCCACCAGCTCGATGCTCTACCTCGGCCTGAGCCTGCTGATGGGCGTCGTCGTCAAGCTGCTGCGACCGCCGCTCTGGCTCGTCACCTTGATCTTCGTGCCGGCGATCGGCGCCGCGATCTGGCTCGGCCCGGCGATGCCGCTCGACCTGTCGACCGCCGGCGACATCCCGTCGCTCTACTGGGCGATCCTGATCCTGGTCTACTGCGGTATCGCCTCGATGCTGCCGATGTGGTTGCTGCTGCAGCCGCGCGGTTACCTCGGCGGCTTCTTCCTCTACATCACCCTCGGCGGCGGCATCCTCGGCCTGCTGTGGTCGAACCCCGAGATCCGCTGGCCTTCGTTCTCCGGCTTCACCGCCGGCAACGGTCAGCCGCTGGTGCCGTTCCTGTTCATCACCATCGCCTGCGGCGCCTGCAGCGGCTTCCACGGCCTGGTCTGCTCGGGCACGACCAGCAAGCAGATCGATCGCGAACCCGACGCCCACATGGTCGGCTACGGCGGCATGCTGCTCGAGGGCGTGGTCGCGCTGCTGGCGCTGGCCTGCGTGATGACCCTGACCCCGGGTTCCGAACTCGCCGGCATGGGCCCCGACAAGATCTTCGGCGTCGGCGTCGGCACGTTCCTGCACGAGCTCGGCGTGCCGCTGCAGTTCGCGATCACGTTCGGCATGCTCGCGTTCGCGACGTTCGTCTACGACACCCTCGATGTCTGCACCCGTCTCGCGCGCTACCTCTGGACCGAGTTCACCGGCTGGAAGTCGAAGCTGTCGGGCGTCGTCGGCACCGTGATCTCGCTGGTGTTGCCGCTGTGGTTCGTGTCGCAGACGGTGACCAACGCCGACGGCAAGGTGATCCCGGCCTACAAGGTGATCTGGCCGCTGTTCGGTTCGACCAACCAGCTGCTGGCCGGGCTGACGCTCGTCGGGCTGTCGCTGTGGCTGGCCAATTCGGGCAAGCCCAGGCTGCTGCGCTGGCTGGTCGGCGTGCCGATGCTGTTCATGATGGCGATGACGATCTCGGCCCTCACGCTGCAGATCATGCGGCCGCAGAACGCGCAGATCCTGACCGTCGCCGTGATCCTGCTGGCGCTCGCGCTGTGGATCACGGCCGAGGCGATCGTCGCGATGCTGAAGCGACCGCGCACCGCCGACCGGCGCGTCTGAGTCGCACCTGGCAATCGAGGAACGGGCCGCGCTCAGTCGCCGCCGGTTCCGATCCGCAGCCGGAGCTGCGCGCACATCAGGTCGGTCAGCTGCTCGAGTCGCCGCAGCAGGGTCGCGGCATCGCCGCCGCCGCCCGTGCGGCCGAGGGACTCGAGCGCCATCGCGGCCTCGACCACGGTCGCCGCCCTGAAGAAACCGGCCGAGCCTTTCAAGGTGTGAGCCGGACGCAGGAGGTCTTCGGGCCTCGCTGCGGCGACGGCGTCGCGCAGTTCGGCCAACAGCTTCGGCGCCTCACCGAGGAACGCCGAGGCGAACTCGACCAGCAGCTCGCGGCGGTTGCCGAAGCTGGCCAGCGCCGTATCCCAATCGACGGGCATCGTCGTCGCGGCCGGTTCCGCGGCCGTTCCCGGCCCCGACCCCGGCGTCGGGCCGGCGGCATCGACGGCGCCCTCGAGGGTCGCGAACAAGGTGCGGACGTCGAGCGGCTTGGCGATGAAGCCGTCCATGCCGACCTCGAGGCAACGTTCGCGGTCGCCCTTCAGCGCATGGGCCGTCATCGCCAGGATCGGGATGTGGCCGCCGGAGTCGGACTCGGCTGCGCGGATCGCGGCGGCCGCCTCTAGGCCGTCCATCTCGGGCATCTGCACGTCCATCAGCACCGCATCGAACGGTCCCCGATCACGCCAGAGCTCGAACGCCTCACGCCCGTTCCGCGCCAGCGTGACGACATGGCCGCGCTGTTCGAGCAGCCGGATGGCGACCGTCTGGTTGACGAGACCGTCCTCGGCCAGCAGCACGCGCAACGGATGCGCCGCCCGGGCGGCCGGTTCCGGCGTGGCCTTGTCGGGCACGGCCGGCCCCGGTGCGGCCCGGCCCTGCGGCCCCGCACCGAACGCATCGAGGATCGCGTCGAGCAATGCCGAGTACACGATCGGCTTGGTCAGACAGCGCGTGGCCTCCGACACCTCGACCGACCTCGCCGGTTGCGGATCGGTCCCGGACAGCAGGATCACCCGGATCGGCCAGTCCCGTTGCCGCAGACGGCGCACGACCTGCAGCCCGTCCATCCGCGGCATGACGACGTCGAGCAGGACGAGGTCGAACGGTCGCCCGGCGGCCACGGCCTGCTCGACCAACGCCAGGGCCTCGACGCCATCGCCCGCGGTCTCCACCGCCATGCCCCAGCCGCGCACGGCCTCCTCGAGGATGGTCCGGTGGGTCGCATTGTCATCGACCACGAGCACGCGCAGCCCGTGCAGCAACGCGGTGTCGGGCTTGCTCCGGCCGGGCGCGCAATCGCCGAGGAGCCCGAACCGGGCCTCGAAATGGAAGGTGCTGCCGACCCCCTCTTCGCTCTCGACCCACATCCGACCGCCCATCAACCGCACCAGCTGCGACGAGATCGCGAGGCCGAGGCCGGTGCCGCCGAAGCGACGCGCCATCGAGGCATCGGCCTGCGTGAAGGCCCTGAAGATGCGGCTGCGGGTCTCGGGCGAGATGCCGATGCCGGTATCGCTGACCGTGAGGTGCAGCTTCACGGTGTCGGCGACCGCGTCGGCGTCGACGGCAACCTGTTTGACGCTGACCAGGACCTCGCCATCGGTCGTGAACTTGACGGCGTTGCCGACCAGGTTGATGAGGATCTGCCGCAGCCGCCCGGCATCACCGACGAGGTCGTCGGGCACCTCGGGGGCGATCCGACACGCCAGCTCGAGCTTCTTCTGCGATGCCTGGTAGGCCAGCGCCTGCACCGCGCTGGTGACCGAATCGCGGAGACCGAACGGGCTCGATTCGAGCTCGGGTCGACCGGCCTCGATCTTCGAGAAGTCGAGGATGTCGTTGAGCAGCAACAGCAGCGCATCGGCCGAGTGCTTGGCCATCGTCTGATAGCCGCGCTGCTCCGTCGTCAGGTCGGTGCCGAGCATGAGCTCGGTCAAACCGATCACGCCGTTGAGCGGTGTGCGGATCTCGTGGCTCATGTTGGCGAGGAACTGGTCCTTCA
>JAGQRA010000714.1 GCA_020425885.1 Planctomycetota bacterium
AACGTACCGCCTGGCACGAGCACGAAGACGATGCCGGTGTCGTCGCCGATCGTCACCGTCCCGTCCGGCCCCGGCTCCGGAATCGGCAGCTCGGCGGGGTCGACCTCGCCGGCGGCCACGGCGGCGAGGTCGACCGCCGAGCGCAGGTGGTAGAACTCGTAGAGGCCGGTCGTCGGATTGCAGCCGAGCGGCACGAGGCCGGGTTGTGGCCGCAGATCGATCGGGTGGGCGCGGTAGCGTTCGCTCGTGGTGACGACTTCGCGCGCCGCGGCCCAGCGCTCGGCGTAGCGATCGATGGTCAGCGCGCGAACGCGCGCGGCCCAGGTGAGGTGGAGCCTGACGGCGGCGACATCGGCGGCCAGGAACGCCGCGCACTCGCGTTCGAACCGGGTCAGGGTCGCGTGCAGGAAGGCATCGGTGTCGTCGCCGAACGACCAGTCGACGAGGTCGACCTCGAGCTCGGTGATGCGGCGCGCGCTGAATTCCGTGGCCTTGGGCAGCGCGGTGATGGAGCGGTGGATCGACGTCCGGATTGACCGGCACTGGTCGCGACCATGTCGGCTCGCGGCCGCCTCTTCGGCGGCGTCGATCGCCGCGAAGGCCTGGTCGTCCCGCCCGAGCACGTGCAAGGCCAGGGCAAGACTGCAGCCGACCTGCGCGCGCTCGCCAGGCCTGGCCTTCTGCATGGCGAGCTCGGCCATGGCCAGCCCTTCGGTCTCGCGCCCCGTCACCTCTCGCGTCGGCGCGATGAGCGGTTCGGCCAGCTGCAGGAGCTCCTTCACGCCTTTGCCGCTGATCGCCGGATCGAGCTCGAACGGTGCTGCCGTCGGTCCCCGTTCGCGAACCACGGCGTTGGCGCGGAGGAGTTCGAGCCGCCGCCGCTGCTCGTCGAGTTCGGCGAAACCGGCGGCGCGCCGGCGGGCCGCCTCGCGCGCCGCCTCGCTCGGCATCGCCGCGTCACGCAGGCGCAGCAATGTGGCTCGCACCCGCACCAGCCCGGCCTCGAGCCGACCGACCTCGTCATCGAGCCATGCCTGGATGACATCGGCGTGTTCCGGCCAGGCCGCCGGGAGCCGTTCGCCGCGCGCCTGCGTGTTCTCGAGTTGGGTCACGAGGGCCAGCAGCTCGAACTCGGCCGTGCGCTCGATGAGCTCGCCGGCCGTACGCCGCGCCTCGTTGCCGAGCACGAGGCTGACCGCGAGCCCGACCGCCAGGAACAGGAACGCCGCCGCGGTCGCGGTCGCGATCCATGGGTTGCGCTGTGTCCATCGCACCAGGCGGCCCAATCGCGTGACCCGCCGCGCCGCGATGGGCTCGCGTTGTCGCACACGACGCAGCTCTTCGGCGAAGTCGAGCGCCGTGCGGTAGCGACGGTCCGGGTCCTTGTCGATGGCGGTCTCGACCACGGTCGCGAGGTCGCGCGACACGGCGGGGTTGCGCGAGCGAGGATCCGGCGCCTCGAGCGTGAGGATCTGCCGATAGATGCCCTCGCGCGTCGGCGCCGAGAACGGCGGCGCGCCGGTGAGGCACTCGAACAGCGTGACGCCGAGCGAGTAGACGTCCGTGCGCCGGTCGACTGGCCCGGCGCCGCCGAGCTGCTCCGGCGACATGTAGCCGGGTGTGCCGAAGACGTCGCCGGAATGCGTGAGCACCGTCGCGTCGTCGTCGAACTGGCGAGCGACGCCGAAGTCCGTGATCACCGGCTCGCCCGCCGCGGTCACGAGGATGTTGCCGGGCTTGATGTCGCGGTGCACGACGCCGGCCTCGTGGGCGTGGTGCAGGGCGCGCGCGGCCTTCTCCAGCAGCGTGACGGTCTCCATCACCTCGGCCTGCGTCGTGCCGGCCGTCGCGGCGTCCGCGGTCGAGACCTTGCGAGCGACGCCGTCGCCAACCTCACCCGCGCCGACTCGCGCGATGCGCTCGGCCAGGCTCGAGCCTTCGACATGGCGCATCGTGATGAACACGTAGCCTTCGGCCTCGCCGGCCTCGTGGACCGTGCAGATGCCGGGGTGGTCGAGCTTCGACGCGATCGCCGCCTCACGCCGGAAGCGGGCCAGGCTGCGGTCGGACAACATGCCGAGCGCGGTCATGACCTTCAGCGCGACGCGGCGGCCGAGCCGGGCATCGTGCGCGAGGTAGACGATGCCCTGACCGCCGCGCCCGATCTCGCGCTCGATGTCGTACGGTCCGATCGTCGCCGGCTCCCGCGGCAGGGTCAGGTCCTCGGCGTCGCTGTGGCGTAGCAGCGCCTCGACGCGCTGCGCGAGCGCCGCATCGCGCGCCAACTCCCCGAGGCGTTCCTTCCGCTGCCCGGCCGGCAGCTCGAGCAGAACGTCGAGCAGTTCGAGGGCCCGCCTGTCGAGCTCGCGATCAGTCGCCATCGAGACGGTCCCGCAACCAGGAGTTGGCCACCTGCAGGCGTCGCTCCACGGTGCGCACGGCGGTCTCGGTCAACGCGGCGATCTCCTTGACCTCGAGGCCGCCGAGGTAGCGTAGCTCGGCCAGTGTGCCGAGTTGCGCGTCGATGGCGAGCAGCTCTTCGATCGCGAGTCCGACGTCGAGCAGGCCGACCGGCCCGGCGGCCGTGCCCGGCACCGGCATCTGCGTGTCGAGCTGAAAGACGCGGCCGCCGCCCCGCTTGTCGGCGGCCTTGGCCCGGGCGTGATCGACGAGCAGTCCGCGCATGATCCTGGCCGCCAGCCCGTAGAACTGCCGGCGGTTCTCGAAGGAGGCATCGTCGATCCGGACCAGCTTCATGTAGGCCTCGTGCACGAGAGCGGTCGGTTGCAGCGTGTGGCCCCGTCCGGCCTTTGCCATGTGGGCCCGCGCTATGTCGACCAGCTCGCCG
>JAGQRA010000715.1 GCA_020425885.1 Planctomycetota bacterium
CGATCTGGTCCTGGCACCGGAAGGCCAAGTCCAACGGTGACGATGCGGCCGCAGTGTTCCGGCCCCGCGCCCTGGATCATGCCGCGCTTCCTGGCGACGAACGTGACCGTCACCTCGGCGCGGCAGGCGACGCCGAGCACTTCGCCGGTGTCGCCGTGCAGTCCCGACGGGATGTCGACGGCGAGCTTGGGGCCGGGCGCGGCGTTGAACGTCTCGACCCATGCCCGGGCCTCGCCGGTCAACGCGCGCGCCAGGCCGGTGCCGAACAGGGCGTCGATCCAGACCGCGCCGGCCGCGATCGCTGGCGCGACGCCGACGGTGACCGGCCATCCGGCCGCGCGCAGGATCCGCGCCTGCAGCGCCGCGTCGGGCGCGCGATCGGGATCCGGTTCGCCGAGCAGATGCACGGCACATCGATCGGGTCCGAGGTGGCGCGCCACCGCGAGTCCGTCGCCGCCGTTGTTGCCCGCACCGCACAGGATCACGTAGCGCTCGCCGAGCGTGCGCGCGACCTCGGCGACCGAACGGGCCGCGTTCTCCATCAACAGGATCGTCGGCATCTGCAGTCGCGCCGCCGCGTCGCGGTCGATCGCGCGCGCCTCGGCCACGGAGATCACGGGTTCGCCGGTCATCGTTGCGGCATCATGCCGCGGCGCCTCACCTGTTGTCGCGACGGCCGCCGATTTGGTGAATAGCATCGGCCCATTCCGACGACTCCATGTCCGTGCCCCGCACCTCCCTGCCGACCATGCCGATCACGCCCGCCGAACCCGCGGACTGGGTCGCACCCCACCGCGTCGCCGTCTGGCGCTACCTGCGCGCGCTCGGAGCCGGGGCCGAGGAAGCCGACGATCTCGCGCAGGAAGCGATGCTGATCGGCTGTTCGGCCACCCAACCCGCCCCCGAACTCACCGGCCCGTTCCTGCGCGGCGTCGCCAGGAACCTGTGGCTGAGATCGCGGCGCTGGTGGCGGCGGCGACGCGAACGGGTCATCGCCACGGCGGTCGAGGAGCTGTGGCTGGCGACTGCCGACCGCGACGCCGGCGACGAGTTGCTCGATCGGCTGCGGCATTGCGTGCAGCTGCTGCCGCCGCGCGCGCGGCGGGCACTGGAGCTGCACTACCGCGACGAGCTCGGATGGAACGAGATCGCGGCCCAACTCGGCCTCAGGCCCAACGGCACCAAGACCCTCGCCCAACGAGCCCGCGGGTCGTTGCGCGAATGCATCGAACGGAGGCAGGCATGAACGCGATCGCGACGGCGAAGGAGCGGCAGCTCGACTGGTTGCTCGGTGAAGTTCTCGGCGACGTGGTGGCGACCCGCGCCCGCCGCATCGCGAGCGCCGCGGCAACCGCCGGTTCACACCGTTGGCCCACCGCCGCCATGGTCCTGCTCGCGGTAGCCGCGGCAGTCGGCGTGGCGTGGCTCCGCCAGGGTGACGACGGTCAGGCCACCGTGTCGCCTGCATCGCAACTGCCGCAGAGCGAGCTCGAGTGGCACGAGATCATGAACGCGAGCCAGCTCGACACCTTGCCAATCGACGCCCAGAACGTGCGCTGCTTCGACTTCGACGACGCCGCCGTGGCGAGGCTCGCCAGGTTCACCGCGATCGAACGGCTGGACCTCGGCGGCATGGCCGTGAACGACAAGGGCTACGCGGTCGCGCTGCCGATCACCGACGCCGCGCTGACGACGATCGCCGGCCTGCCGCGCCTGCGCTGGCTCAGCCTGAAGGGCTGCGAGCAGGTCAAGGGCACGGGTCTGGTCGAACTCGAGAAGCTGGCGCGGCTCGAGCACCTCGACCTGACCCACACCGCGATCGACTCGCCGGCGCTCGAGCGCCTGCAACGACTGCCGGCGCTGCGCGAGCTGCTGCTCTCGTGGTGCATGCAGTTCCACGGCCGCTCGCTGGCAGCGGTCGCCGGCATCCCCGGCCTGCGGCGACTCGAGCTGCGCGGCTGCACGACGCTGCGCGCCGCGGACGTCGCGCACCTGGCGAAGCTGCACGAACTGCGCCACCTCGACCTGCGCGACTGCCAGGGTCGGTTCCGCGGGCAGACCCTGGTGCTCGACGGTGAAGAACCCGACGACCCGCCGCCGCAGGACGGCATCGGCATCACCGCCGCCAGCATCGCGGCCCTGTCGGGGCTGCAGCTGGAGACGCTGTTGCTCGGCGGCTCCGAATCGCTGACCGACGCCGTCGGCGACACGCTCGCCAGGATGACGACGCTGCGCGACCTCGACCTGTCGGGCTTGCCGAAGATCACGCCGGCGCTGCTGCCGAAGCTGCCGACCGGGCTGACCTCGCTCGCGCTCGACAACTGCGCCGGCCTCTACCGCGCGGCGACCGCGGCCGCCGAGCCGACGCCGCTCCGCCTGCCGACCCTGCCGGCATTGCGCGAGCTGGCGATGCTCGGCGCGAACGGCCACGAACTGAGCTTCGCCCTCGCCGGGCGCCGGCTCACTTCCCTGCGCATCGGAACCATGATCGGACTGCGCAATCCCGAGGCGATGCGGCGCGGCTCCGACAAGGTCGGCGCCGCGATCGCCGCGCAACCGGACCTCACCCGGCTCACCGTCGTCGACAGCACCGGCGACTGGCGCCACTTCCTGAGCGACGTCACCACGCTCGACCGGCTGCGGGAACTGACGCTCACCGTTCTCCACGCCGGGCGAACCGAACTCGAACGACTCGACGAATGCACCGGCGTCGAGGCCCTCCGCTTGGTCAATTGCCGACGGTTCGATCAGGCGGTCCTCGACGACTTGGCAGGGCTGCCGCTCCGCGAGCTGACCTTCCGCGGCACCGATGTCCCCGCCGAACGCATCCGCGCGCTGGCCGGGTCCTGGCCTGGCTGCGAGATCACGCTGACCAACGGCCATCGCTTCCGCGTGCCGAAGGCGAGGTGATTCCCGCCGGCGAGGTGGCGGCCGAGTCTGGTGCCGCGAGCGCATCGCCGTAGGCTTCGCCACGTGCTCGTCGTCCTGACCCAGGAAGGCCCGACCTTCGATATCACCCACCTGGTGCCGTCGGCCGCGACCCTGACCGTCGTCCTGATCACGCTCGTCGTGGTCCGGTTCGCGATGGGCAAGATGCCGAGTTCGCCGACCAAGGGCTTCCGCATCCAGATCACGATGCTGACCCTGTCGCTGACCGGGCTGCTGCTGGTCCTGGTGTCGCTGCCGCTCGGCCAGGAGGCGCGCCACGATCTGGTGTCGGTGCTCGGCATCGTGCTCAGCGCCGCGATGGCACTGGCGTCGACGACCTTCCTCGGCAACGCGATGGCGGGCATCCAGCTGCGCGTCGTCAGCGCCTTCCGTTCGGGGGACTTCCTGCGCGTCGGCGAGCACTTCGGCCGGGTGACCGAGCGCGGCCTGTTCCACACCGAGATCCAGACCGTGGATCGGGATCTGACGACGCTGCCCAACCTGTTCCTCGTCAGCAATCCCTACAAGGTCGTGCGCGCGTCGGGAACGATCATCTCGGCGACGGTCTCGCTCGGCTACGACATCTCGCGGGTGCAGGTGCAGGAGTGCCTGCTCAGGGCAGCCGAGCGGGCCGAATTGAGCGAGCCGTTCGTGCAGGTCGAGGAACTCGGCGACTACTCGGTCACCTATCGCATCGCCGGCCTGCTGACCGAGGTCAAGCAGATCCCGACGATGCGCTCGCAGCTGCGCAAGCGCATGCTCGACGAGCTGCACGATGCCGGCATCGAGATCCTGTCGCCGACCTACATGACGACGCGCGCCATCAAGCCGACCGCGGTCGTCGCGCCCGAGCAGACCGAGGTGCCGCACGAACCGGACGTGCACGCTCCGGTCGCGATCATCTTCGACAAGGCCGAGGACGCCGAGTCGCTGCTGAAGTGCGAGCAGCGCGTCGAGAAGATCGCGGAGGAGGTCACGGCCGCCGAGGCGCGCGCGAAGGCCGCATCGGGCGAGGCCCGGACCACGATCGAGCGCGAGGTCGAGTCGCTGCGGAGCGAACGCGAACAGCTGACCGCGGAGATCGCCGTCATCAAGGAACGGATCCGCCTCGCGCAGGATGGCGCGTGAAGATCGGACGGACCGCGGCGCTCCCGGTTACTTCGCTACTTCGCCCCGATCGTGGCATCGCCGCCGGCCGATACCGCCACGCCGCCGACCGCACCGGCATCGAGGGTGAAGGCCTGGTGGAAGAACTGCACGCCGATGAGGCCGGCATCGCCAGGCAGGGCCAACGACCATCCCGCGGCGCCGCCCGGATTGGCGATCGGCCTGCCGACGAGCGGCTCGACGAGCAGCTGGCAGCCCGGCAGGCCGTAGGGGGCGAGGGCATGCGGCAACGTGCCTCCGGCGACAGGCGCCGCCAATCGGTCTGCGCCGGTCGGCAATCGCATGGCACTCCTGAGACGGCAAAGGGCCGAGGCGTGATCATAGCCCCGAACGCGCTACCCGCACCGCCTCGCGCACCCGCAGCAGCAGCTCGAGGTCCTCGCTCGGATCGAGCGCGCGCAGATCGACGAAGCCGCTCTGTGCGGTGCCGAGCAACTCGCCGCTGCCGCGGATGGCGAGGTCGCGTTCAGCGAGTTCGAAGCCATCGGTGGTGCCGCTGACCGCGGCCACCCGTTCCGTCCGTGGCCCGCACAGCAGGCACAGCCCGCGCCGGTGACCGCGCCCGACCCGACCGCGCAACTGGTGCAGCGTCGCGATGCCGAAGCGATCGGCAGAGACCACTACCATCAGCGTCGCCTCCGGTACATCGACACCGACCTCGAGCACGGTCGTGCCGACGAGGACATCGATCACGCCGTCGCGAAACGCGGTCACAACCTGCTGCCGCTCGCCCGGCTTCATGCGGCCGTGCACGAGCCCGCAACGGAAACGAGCCTGCAAGGTCGCGTGCAGCTTGACGACGCCGCCCTTCTCGCCGTCCTCACCGACGGCGGGGCAGACGACGAAGACGCGGCCGCCGCGCCGCACCGATCGGGCGATGCTGGCAACTGCGCGCCCCCACTTCGCGGTCGCCAACCAGATCGCGGGCACGTCGCGGTGCCCCGGCGGCCGCTGGCGCAACGACTCGCCGTCGAGGTCACCGAACAACGACAGCGCCAGCGTGCGCGGGATCGGCGTCGCCGTCATCACCAGCACGTGCGGGTTGTCGCCCTTGCCGACCAGCGCCATGCGCTGGCCGACGCCGAAGCGATGCTGCTCGTCGACGATGGCCAGTCCGAGCTGCGGCAGCTCGACCGCCGACGAGATCAGCGCGTGGGTGCCGAAGGCGAACACCGCGCCGGGCCGCGCCATCTCGGCGGCGAGCTCGGCGCCGAGGTTCTTGCGCGTCGTCGCCGTGAACAGCACGACGCGGACGTCGCTCGCTGCGAGCCAGCGGGACACCGTCGCGAAGTGCTGCTCGGCGAGCAGCTCCGTCGGCGCCAGGAAGGCCACCCGGCCACCGCGGGCGAGCACGGCCAATGCGGCGGCGACCGCCACCGCGGTCTTGCCGGTGCCGACGTCGCCTTGCAGCAACACCCCCATCGCCGACGGCCCGGCGAGGCGGTGCCACAGCGAACGCACGGCCCGGTCCTGGTCGCCGGTCAACGCCAGCGGGATCCGCGCCAGGATGCGCGCGGCCAGCTCGTCGTCGACCGGGAAGGCCCGCGCCGGTCGTTGCG
>JAGQRA010000716.1 GCA_020425885.1 Planctomycetota bacterium
ATCCCGGGCCAGGACTTCTACTACTGGCCGGCCGGTACGACGAGCGAGCCGTTCCTCGTCTACGACTACGGTTCCTCCTGCGGCAACCTGGCGATGGTGCCCTGCAATCCGACCGGCGGCACGAGGTTCATCGCCGCCGTCGGCGTGGTCGGCGCGGCGGTGGCCCGCGCCCAGCGCGATCTCGGCTTCGGCTACGGTGCGGGGCCATGGACGTTCGGCACCGACCTCTGCGTCCGTTTCCCCGCGTCGATCGCCAGCGGTCAGGACATCGCGATGCTGTCGCTCGAACCGGCAGCAGGCAGCGAGAGCTTCGTGATGCGCGCGGTCCGCGGCGCCCTCACGACGGGTTACTGGACCGCCGAGTACACCTGGTACGACGCCTCGGGATTGCCGGAGGCCGGTGCCGTTCCGGACCCGGGCTTTCAGAACCTCCTGACCGATCGCTGGTACCGCTGGGAGACCGACGTCGACTTCTCGACGAACCGGATCACTCAGCTCCGCCTCACCGACCTCGTGACGAGCACCACGGTTCGCTACGTACCGCCGCTTCGCTTCCTGAACGGTGGCATCAGGCCGGGAGCCTCGCCGTTCTCGTTCCGATTCTCGTCGGGCAGCGCGTTGCCCGGCAACCTCGC
This sequence comes from Planctomycetota bacterium, assembly GCA_020425885.1. Next base: position 636 of record JAGQRA010000716.1, read on the forward strand.
CGCATTCGACAACCCGTTCCTGCGCCCCGGTCAGGTCTTCCGTCGCCCCGAACCGCAACCCGGGCCCTGCACCGGGCCGTGCTGTCACCCGGCGAACAGCTTCACCGTCGACGGCTGGCCCCAGCTCGGTACGTGGCTCGACCTGACGATCGACGCGCCCGGCAGCGGGTTGTCAGGCGGCTACGCCTTCCTGCTGTTCGCCACGGGCGTCGGGCCGCTGCCATGCGGCCAGCCGCTGCTCCATCCCGGCGGTGTCAACAACCTGCTGATCGATCCCGCGACCACGAACAGCGCCATCGTCGGGCTGTGGTCGCCGAGCCAGCCGGTGACGACGACGCTCGCGTTGCCGGTCGGGCCGCCGGCGTTCCTCGGCGTGAGGTTCTACATGCAGGGGCTCGTGACCGATCTCGCCTCGATCCTGTTCCTCACCGAAGGTCGCGACATCGTGATCGGCGGATAGCGGATGGAAGCCGATCCGCCGAGCGACGACGAGGGCGCGATGATCGCCCGGGCCCAGGCCGGTGAGCGCAGCGCCCAGGACGAACTGTTCCGTCGTCACCTGCCGGGTGTGCTGGCCTGGGTGCGGTTGAAGCGCCGCCCGCTGGTGGCCCAGCGCGAGTCGTCGATGGACATCGTGCAGACGGTCTTCCGGCTCGCGCTCTTGGACCTCGGCCGGTTCGAGTACCGCGGCACCAACAGCTTCCGCAACTGGCTGCTCGAGTACACCAAGAACCGGCTGCGCGACCGCGCGCGCTACCATGGCGCGGTGCGACGGGGACCCGATCGCGAGGTCGACGCGGCGTTGTCGCAGTTCCATGCGGCGATCGCGACGCCCTCGCAGGCGGTGGCGTCGAAGAAGGGGATCGAGGCGTTCGAGCGCGCGTTCGAGAGGTTGTCCGAGGCCGATCGCGAGATCATCCTGCTGGCGCGGGTCGAGGACCTCGGCCACGCCGCGATCGCGGCGCGCCGCGGCATCTCGGAGGCGGCCAGCAAGAAGGCGCTCAGCCGCGCCGTGGCTCGACTCGCCGCTTTTTCTCGCCGCGGGCTGACGGCGGCGCCGGGTTGAAGTTGCCCGGCTTCGCCACTTCAATCGGCGGCCCCGATGAACCGAACTTCGCCGAAGCCCTTCTCGACCTCTGACCTCGCGGCGCCGACGTTGCTGCGGCGATGCCTGCGCGGCCTCTGGCTGGTGGCGACCGCATGCGTGCTGCTCCTGCTGCCGTCCTGCGTCACCGGATCGGCCCGCGAATTCGACATGCGCCGCGATCTGTCCGGGCTCGACCTCGCCTACATGCAGGCCCGGGCCGAGAAGACCGCGACCGAGAACGAGAAGGTGCTCGAGGCGCGCGCCGGTGGCTTCCCGTTCTTCTTCCTCCCGGTCGGTGGCCTGTCGCTGCAGACCAATCAGGCGCTGTATCGCGGCGAGATCGCGCCGCGGCAGGATGGCGATGGCGATGCGCCGCAGAGCGAGGTCAGCGGCTACCGTCGCCTCGAACTCCACGCCACGGCGCTCGGACTGCTGTCGGCGAGCATGAACACCGCCGAATGGAACACCGACGGCGACCTGCGGTCGTGGAAACACAGCCACAGCCTCGGCTGGGGCTGGGTCTACGGCGACTCGACATGGGGCGAAGGCGACGTCGAGACCGGGCGCAGCAGCCAGATCCTGCGCGGCCTGTTCGGCTACAGCGAGGATCGCGGGCACGGTTACCTGAAGCTGCTCTGGATCCCGATTCCGATCAAGGGCTGATGCCCGATCACGGTCTGACCCACGTCGCCCTGGGCGTGACCGACCTCGATGCGGCCGTCGCCTTCTACGCGCGCTACGCCATGATGGAGGTCGTGCATCGCCGCCCCGGCGTCGTCTGGCTCAGCGACCGCACGCGGCCGTTCGCGGTAGTGCTGGCCGAACAGGAACGCGTGGACTCGCCGCTGCGGCCGTTCGCCCATCTCGGGACCGGATGCGAGAGCCGGGCCGAGGTCGACCGCCGCTGCGAGATGGCGCGCCGCGAAGGCTGTCTGCTGCAGGGGCCCACCGACTCGGGGCCGCCGGTCGGCTACTGGGCCTTCCTCGGCGATCCCGACGGCAACACGTTGGAGGTGTCCTTCGGCCAGGAGGTCGGGCTCTCGATCGGTGACGGCGCGGTGCCGGCGGGCGATCCCGACCGGGAATGAGTCACGCGCCCGACCGCGGACAGGTCACTTCACGAATTCGTGTCAGCGCCGGGCACCTCGAGACACGGGAGTGCCATGCGTACCTTCCCGACAGCCGTGGTGGCATCCCTCCTCTTCATCGGTGCGGCGACCGGTCAATGCGGAGTCGTCGCCGACATCACGCCCGGCAACGCCCCGAACAACAACATCGGCGCGATCGTCGCCGCCTTCGACGAGCAGCTGTACTTCTCGTACTACTCGGCGGTCAGCGGCGACGAGCTGTGGAGGTGGGATCCCACGAACGGCGCCCAGATCGTCGTCGATTACGCCCCTGGAACCGCCAACCACAACCCCGAGGTGCTGACGCCGTGCTGTACGAGCGCCGGGCCGCGGCTGTTCTACAGCGGCTTCGAGATCGGCCACGGCCACGAGCTGTTCATCACCGACGGCACCGCCGCGGGGACGCATCGTGTCAAGGAGATCGTCGCCGGCTCGGGCAGCTCGCTGCCAGCCCGGATGAAGGCCGTCGGCCAGCGTGTCTTCTTCGCCGCCAGCGACGGCACCCACGGCAGCGAGCTGTTCGTCTCCGATGGCACGGCCAGCGGCACCTACATGACGCTCGACATCCGTCCCGGGAACTGGGGTTCGAACCCGGACGAGCTGCACGCGCTCGGCGACCGCGTGCTGTTCGCGGCCGATGACGGCAGCAGCGGCAAGGAGCTGTGGATCAGCGACGGCACCGCCGCCGGCACCCACATGGTCGTCGAGATCAACCCCGGCAGCACCGGCTCCGATCCGGTGCAGTTCGTGTCGATGGGCGGCCTCGTCTACTTCGTCGCCACCGGCCCGAACTTCGGCCGCGAGGTCTGGCGCACCGACGGCACCGCCGCCGGCACGGCGCCGATCGGCAACTTCCTCGGCCCGAACTCGTTCGGCCCCTTCGAACTCGCCGCCTGCGGCGATCGCCTCTACTGGCGCGAGTGGCAGACCAGCGGCGGCGGCGACGTCTACGTCACCGACGGCACCGTCGCCGGCACCACCAACCTCGGCGCCTACGGCGCGCGGATGACAGCGGCCAACGGCATGGTGTTCTTCGCCGGCTACGACTTCAGCAGCGGCCAGGAGCTCTGGGTCACCGACGGCACGATCGCCGGCACGCACATGGTCGCCGACATCGTGCCCGGCGGCGGCGGCTCGTCGCCGTCGCAGCTGACACCGTGCGGCGCCGGCGTCTGCTTCACAGCCAACATCTCGGGCCACACCGAGATCTGGTTCTCGGACGGCACCGCCGCCGGCACGACGCTGGTCTGTGACCTCGACCCCGGCGGCAGCGCCAACCCCGAGTACATCACCGTCTGCCACGGCCGCGTCTTCATGAACGCGACGAGCGCGGCCTACGGCCGTGAGCTGCACGCCATCGACATGCCGGGTGGGACGGTCGTCCCGATCGGTGCCGGCAGCCTGCCCGATCGGCCGACGCTGGCCACGGTCGGCTGCACGGCGCCGGTGCTTGGCACCACGGTCACGCTGCAGAGCAACGGACCGGCGGGGCATGCCGGCGTACTGCTCGCCGGTGGTGGCGGGCTGCCGACACCGGTGCCGACGCTGCCGGGCCTCGTCGATGGCGCCACCGACTACGTCGGCCTGCAGGCCGGTACCGCGATCGCTGTGGCATCTTCGCCGACATCGATGCTGTCGGTGCCGTTCGCGCTGCCCAACATCGCGGCGTTCGAGGGCGTCGTGTTCACGTTCCAATCGGTGTGGTGGAGCCCGACCGCACAGCCGGCGCTGCAGACGTCGAACGGGCTGCGACTCGTGCTCGGGACCGCGGCGCCGCACTGAGTCGGGCGACACGCGGCAGCCGGCTGTGGCTCACTCGGGTCTGAACACGATCGGCAGCGCCCGGTGCGGCGGGCGCTCCGGATCGATGACGATCGTGCGTTCGGCGACGAGCCCCGAATCGCTGATCGCTCTCAGTTCGAATTCGCCGGCGGGCAGCGTCACGTAGACCCTGCCCTGGCCATCGATGCCTGGTCCTTGCCTCTTCGACGTCAGCAACCAGCCGTTGGCGTCACGGATCTCGATCAAGATCGCCTCGGTCCGGTTGGCCTGGCCAGGGAAAACCGGCACCAGTTGGCGATGGAACTGTCGCTCCGAGGCGGCTTCGGCCACGGGCCGCAGCAGACCGACGTCGAGGCTCGCGTTCGATGCGACCTCGATCGGGCCGAACATGCGCCGGCCCGCCGCATGGATCCGCAGCAGGTAGCTGCTCGGCCTGATCGGCCCTGTGTCGAAACTGCCGTCGGACCCGAACGGACCCAGTTCCTGCTCCCAGGTCCGGCGACCGACCGAGCCGAGCAGGGTCACGCGACCCTCCGGCGGCAGACCGGACGGCATCAGGATGCGACCGCGCAACCGCGCCGTCGGTTCCGCCACAGGTGGCACCAGGATCTCGAGGTCGTCGGCGCCCGGCAACACACCGGCCACGACCGCGAGCGGCGAGCCGACCAGCACGCCATCGCTGCCCGTGGGATCGCGGTCGAAGACCTGCAACGAGCACGGCAGCGCAGCCTCGCGTTCGGACAGCGGCACCGTGAACCGCCCCTCGTGATCGAGTCGGAGGACCGTCACGCTCCAGCGCGAGAGATGCGCGATCCAGCCATCGGCGAGCGGTTGGCGCCGGGCGTCGAGGACCCGACCGGACAGACTCAGGTTCTGCGGCGACAACACCGCGTCCCAGGTCTCGCGACTGCCCGGAAGACACGGCACCTCGCAGCAGGCGAAGGCGCCACTGAATTCGACGGCCTCGACCATCGGCCGCCCAGGCGTGACCCCGGAAAGGCGGTAGCGGCCGTCGCCATCCGTGACCGTGGTGCAGTGGCCCAGCCCGCCACGCCGGCCGATGCGAACGACGGCCCCGACGACGGCTGCGCCGGCGAGGTCGCGCACCCGACCCTCGATGACGGCCATCGCCGGCAGGCAGAGAACGGCGTCCAGATGCCCCGACGCCGGCAGATCGACGATCTGCCGGCAGACACCGTGGCCGTTCCCTCCGGCCGTCAGCACCGCCTCGCCGGGCACCAGCGAAACGAAGCGGAAGCGGCCCTCGCCATCCGACCGCGTTCGTTGCGGGCGTGCCAGCACCTGTGGCCACATCGCCTCGGTCACCACCAGACAGTCGAACGCATGACCGACCTCGACGAGCGCGCCGGCGACCGCGTCGCCGTGGTCATCGACGAGGCGACCCTCGAGGATCGCGCCTGGTTCTGAGAACCGCAGCTCGATGTCGAGGTTCGGCGCTGCCAGCCGCGGTGTCAGCGTGAAGCCGACGGGGGCATAGCCCTCGCGCAGCGCACCGATCGTGGTGAACGGCGCCACCGCGACCGCGAACCGTCCCTGCGCGTCACTGTGGGCGAAGACGTCGCTGTGCGGCGTCATGTGCTCGCGACATTGCCAGACCGGGGCGTGCGGCAGCGGCCGGCCGTCGCTGTCGATCACCCTGCCCGTGAGCAGCGTCGACTTCGGGTCGACCATCAGATCGAGCGTCGTCACCTCACCGGCCTTGACCCGGACGATCTCGGCAGCGTCGAGCGCGCGGCAGATCCAACCGCCGGGCTGCAGCCCGGAGAACACGAAGGCGCCGTCGTCGGCCGTCATCGCGTGTCGCAGTTCCGCCGGCGCCGCCTGCCGCCCGGAGACCATCTCCCGCCAATGCCCGCGCAGTCCCGTCACTTCGTGCACGAACGCGCGCGCCGGCCCGCCGACCGGCTCGATCTCGATCAGGGCGTGCGGCAACCCGAAGCCGTCACCGCGGACCGCAATCTTCAGCGAACCGGTGGTCTCGACCTCCAGCCGTTCCGGAGCCGAGGTCGGCGACGTGGCCGGCAGCGACACCGCCGCGGCTGTTTCCGCGATCACGCCGGCGACCTCGCTGCGTTCCTGCGGCGACGGCGCCACCCGAATGTCGGGCACCTGCGGCCAGACGGACCATGTCAGCAACGCCACCGCGGCACAGCCGGCCAGCCCTGCCGACCACCGTCGGAGCAGCCGCAACCGATTCCCGGTTCGCACGCGATCGTGGATCCTGGCCGCGTGCTGCAGCAGCGCTTCGCGGGCGGCGCCGGCGCGCGGCGAGGCGGTCAGCGAGCTCGCCAGCAAGGCCGCGATCGTGACCGGCAGCACCTTGCGCAGCATCTCCAGCCCCCGGGTCAACTGCGCCCGCACGGTGCTGGGCTGTCGGTTGAGCGTGACCGCGATGTCGGCCGGGTTCATGCCGCTGCGCAGCCGCAGCAGCACTACCGTCCGGTACGGTTCCGCCAGGTGCGCGATAGCGTGATCGATCTGGGTCAGCACTTCGTTGGCGTGCAGCGTCGCTTCTGGATCGTCGACGTTGGGCAGCCGCAGGCGGTCGACATCGGGGGCGCGCCGTTCGCTGCCCATCACCCGCCGCAGGCGATTGCCGAGGATGCCGAGCAACCACGGCATCACCGGTCGCGTCTCGTCCCATTGCTCGGGATGTTGCAGGGCGAACAGGAAGGTCTCCTGCACGGCGTCTTCGGCAGCGGCAGGAGTCCGGCTGAGGTGCAGCGCGATCGCGAGCAGGCGGGCGAAGGTGCCGTCGTAGACGACCGCCAACGCCGCCGGGTCGCGGCTGCAGCGGTAGGCGAGGAACGCGGCATCGATGGCTGCTGGGGACTCCATGCGGGGGGGCGGCGAACAGGAACGGACTTGCGAATGCCCCGGACGACCGTGGTCCGCTGCAGGAAATCCGCGGAGAAGGGCGATCACCGGCCATCGTCGATGGCCTGACGTGATGCAGCAACCCGGTGCCCCAGGCTCCAGGAGTGGGCGACGGCGGAGTGCGTCGGATTTCTTGCAGCGCCAGCTCCTTCTCGGCTGCACTGGGCCAGCGATCTCCTGCGCCTTCCCCGCTCGGTACGCCGGTGCGCAACCGACTTCCCCACTTCATTCAGCCATGAGAATCACCCTCGCCCTGCTCTCCCTGCCCCTGACCTTGTCCTTCGTCCAGGCACAGGCCGTCTGGAATCAGCTCACGCCCGCATCGTCGCCGCCCGGCCTCTCGGACATCGTCGGCAGCAGCGACCTGACCGGCATGCTCGTGTTCGGCGGCAAGTTGGCCAACAACTCGCTGTCCAACAACCTCTGGCGCTTCGACCCGCTGGCTGGTGCCACGGGCGACTGGGTCAACATGAGCCCGACGGGGACCCTGCCCTCGCCTCGCCAGGGCTGCGGCGCCGCCTACGACCTCTCCCGCGGCGTGCTGGTGATCTACGGCGGCCGCACCGGGGCCGGCAACGCCGGCATCAACGGCGAGACCTGGGAATGGGATTCCGGCACCAACACCTGGACCGACAAGACGCCGACGGTCCCGGTGGTCGGCGTCAACACGCCGCCCGAGCTCGAATCGGGCATCTTGGTCTACGAGTCGGCCCAGAGTCGCTGCCTGCTCTTCGGTGGCCGCGGCAACACCACGACCGCGCCGATGGAGGTCGACGAGACCTGGACCTGGAACGGCACCGCCTGGACCAAGCTGACGCCGGCCACCTCGCCGCCCGCACGGCGCAATCACGCCATGGGCTACGACGCCATCCACGGCGTCGCGATGGTCTGGGGCGGAATCGCTGCCGGTGCCGTGCTCGGCGACACCTGGACGTGGGACGGCACCAACTGGTCGGCGGTGACGACGGCGACGACGCCGTTCACCAACGGCACCTACAACGGTTCGATCCTCAACCGCCTCGCGTATGACATCCTTCGCGATCGCTTCGTGCTGACGAGTGGGGTCTATCCCGGCGGCACGGTGCTGACCGTCCCCGACACCTACGAGTTCGATGGCACCGACTGGGTCAACCGCGGCGCGTTGGGCATCGGCCAGCGCTACGTCGCGGCCGTCGCCTACGTCGAAGCCGTGGGCAGGACCTACAGCTTTGGCGGCTACAACTTCGGCCAGCTCAGCCAGACCTGGGACTACCAGACCAACGCCCCGGCGACGTTCACGAGCCAGGCCGGCGGCTGCGCCGGCGCCGGTGCGGTTCCGTCGCTGCAGGCCACGGCTCTGCCCTGGCTCGGCGACAGCGCCTTCGTCGAGGCCCACGGCACCACGGCCGGTGCGCTCAACGTGCTGGCGATCGCGCTCGGCGCGACCCAGATCCCGCTCGGGCCGTACGGCTTCCCTGGCTGCACCGCCGAGATGAACCCGCTGGCCAGCCTGCTGATGCTGAACCACCCGACCACGGGACTGCCCACCGCCAGCATCTCGATGCCGAGCAGCACCGCCTACCTGGGCCTGGTGATCTACTCGCAGGCCGCGAGCATCGAACCGAGCCTGCAGCTGGCGATGTCGGGCCGCGGCGACCTGCGGGTCGGCGCCCGCTGAGTTCCACGCCGACCACGACCAGGTGCGTTCCATGCTGCGACCAGCCGTCATCTTCGCCGCGTTCGCGGCGTTCGCCGCTGCAGTGCCAAGTCAGGCGGCCGGCCACAACGTGCTGATCGTCATCGCCGACGACCTCGGCGTCGATCAGGTCGGCGCCTATCAGGAGGGCACCAATCCGGCGCCCACGCCGACCATCGATGCCCTGGCCAACCGCGGCATCCTGTTCCGCAACGCCTGGTCGAACCCGACCTGCTCGCCGACCCGGACCAGCATCAACACCGGTCGCTACACGTTCCGGCACAAGGTCGGCGACTGGATCATGTACGCCAACAACGGCAATCGCACCGGCACGCTGCGCGCCCGGGAGACGACGATCCCGGAGGCGCTCGACCGCGCCGGCAGCGGTTATGCCCACGCCGCCTTCGGCAAGTGGCACATGAACACGATCCAGGAAGGCCCGACCTACCCGACCACGGTCGGCCGCTGGGGCACCTACTTCGGTTCGATGGGCGGTCTGGCCAGCTACTACAGCTGGGAACGCATCGTGAACGGCGCGCCGACCTGGACCGGCACCTACGCGACGACGCAGCAGGTCAACGATGCCCTCGCCTGGATCCAGGCCCAGACCACACCGTGGGTCTGCTACCTCGCCTTCGACGCGCCGCACACGCCGCACCACGCGCCGCCGGCCAACCTGCACTCGCGCAACCTCACCGGGCTGAACCCGAACGGCTCGTTCGCCGAACAGCGCGAGTTCTACAAGGCCATGATCGAGGCGATGGACCGCGAGCTCGGGCGGCTGTTCGCGAGCCTCGGCCCGACGGTGATGGCCGACACCAACGTCATCTTCCTCGCCGACAACGGCACGCCGCTCGGCCTGGCCGAGGCGCCGTTCCTGCCGACCCAGGGCAAGACCACGCCGTACGAGGGTGGCATCAACGTGCCCATCATCATCGCCGGCCCGGCGGTCCAGGGCGCGCCGCGCGAGGAGACCCGCCTCGTCAGCGTCGTCGACGTCTTCGCCACCACCCTCGACCTCGCCGGCGCTTCGGGTGGCGTGCCGAGCTACGTCGAGGTCGACGGCAAGAGCCTGGTGCCCTACCTGCAGAGCAACAGCTCCCCGACGCTGCACGACACCGTCTTTGCCGATCGCTATCGCGGCGACGACTGGCCGGATCCGATCGCCGACATGTCCGGGTTCGGCATGGCGATGATCCGCAACGATCGCTTCAAGCTGATCTCGCGCAACACCGGCACCGACGAACTCTACGACCTGTCGACCGACCCGTTCGAGACCAGCAACCTGTTGCTCGGTACGTTGACGCCGCTGCAAACGCAGAACTACTCGGCCCTGACGGCGGCGATGGTCGAGCTGCGCACCGCGCCGCGGCGGGTCTTCCCGTACGGCAGCAACGCCTGCGTCGGCACCACCGGCACCCCGCAGTTGCGGATCTCGGGCGTCCCCCGGATCGGCAGCTCGTATTCACCGGTGCTGCTCGGCGGCGCCCCCGGCCGGCTGTGTCTGCTCGGCTCGGGGTTCTCCGAGCTCAGCTACTCCGGCTACCCGCTGCCGTTCGATCTGGCGATCCTCGGCGCCGGCCCGGGCTGCCTGCTGCAGCACTCGATCGATGCGTTGAGCTCGACGATCACATCCGCGCTCGGTACCGCGAGCGTCGCCATTCCGATCCCGAACGCGGCATCGCTGCTCGATCTGCCGCTCTACCACAGTTTCGTGATCCAGGACCCGGGCGCGCCGGGCAACGCCCTCGGCCTCGTCACCAGCCCGGCGGTCGCCGTCCGCATCGGCAGCTGAGTCCGCGGCGGCGGTGCGCCGCTCAGCGCGCGCATCCGCGCCGGACTCCGCTCAGCCGAGCAGGTCGAGCGTCGCCTTGTTGACCTGCCCCGAGCGCACCAGTCCCGACACCTGCATCTGCAGCAGGATGCGATCGCGCGTCAGGTCCGCGACCTCCTTGGCGTAGTCGGCGTCCTCGATGCGCGACCGGGACTCCTCGGCATTGACACGCATCGTCGCGACCGATTCCGCGCGGTAGGCCATCCGGTTGTGCGTCGCGCCGAGCGAGGCGCGCGTCCGCGACACGTCGTCGATGGCCGCGTCGATGGCATCGAGGGTCTCCGGATCGGCGACGTCGCGGCCGCGGACCCCGAGGTGTTCGGAGTCCATGTCGCCGATCTCGACCCGGACGTCTTCGCCGCTGCCGTCGGTGAACGATGGCGCGCCGCTGCCCGATGCCGAGCCGTCGAGCAGGTTCTGGTCGCCGAAGCGCGCGCCGTCGGCGGTCTGGTCGAGGCTGGCCGCGAGCTGGTCGTACTCCTGCTGGATCACGGCGCGATCGCCGTCCGACAGCGTGCCGTTGCGGGCCTGCACCGACAGCTCGCGCATGCGACCGAGGGTGTCGTGGTGCGACTGCAGCGAGCCTTCGGCGGTCTGCACGTAGCTCATGCCGTCGGCCAGGTTGCGCTCGCCCTGCGACAGGCCGCGGACCTCGGCTTCGAGTCGCCTACCGATCGCCAGCCCGGCGGCGTCGTCGCTGGCCTTTGCGATGCGCTTGCCGGTGGCCAGATGCGTGAACGTGCGGTCCATCCGCGTCTGGGTCCGGTGCAGCGCGCGCAGCAGGCTCGAGGTCCCGTTGGTGGGGTGCAGACTCATGGTGAGCCCGCATCGGGCCGCGGTGTCGAGTTCTTGAACAGCGCGGTCCCGGAACGGGACCGACGCCGGACCGCGGCGGACCGCGGCGGACCGCAGCGGCGGCAGCGCGGGGTGCTATCGCCGCTTCAGGGCGACCCGGAACTCGACCTCGGTCGCGGCCTTCTCGATGTGGACTTCCTGTCGCGACTGCTGCATCTGCTGCAGCATCTCGAACGGGTTCTGCTTCGCACCGGTCGGCTGGCAGCCGTGGATCAGGTAGGTGCCGGCCGGCAGTCGCCCGTCGAGCTTGAAAGCGCCGTCGGCGTCGGCCGTCACCTGCCAGGAACGTGCCGGCAGCGCGTTCGCGCCCTCACTGGGCAGCTGCACCGTGACCTGGGCGCCGGCGATCGGTGCGCCGTCGTTGTCGACCACGAGGCCGCGCACGATCGTGCCGCGATCGAGCTTCACCTCGTCGGTGCGATTCGGCTCGACGCCGACCGCGACGTTCGCGATCTCGGCCGCGCAGAAGTCGGGATGCTCGATGATCACGGCGTAGGTGCCGAAGGCGAGCCCCTTCATCCGGAAGCGGCCATCCTCGTCGGTGCTGACCGTGAGCTCGGTGTGGACCTTGGCCAGCGCCTGTTCGAGCATTCTGGTGAACGAGTTGCCGCGCGGCAGGTTCGACAGCGCCGGTGCATGACTGCGCACGGTCACGCCCTTGATCGGGCGGCCATCGCCATCGACGACGCGACCGCGGATCTCGCCGCCCTTGTTCAGGGTGACCGTGATTCGTGGCGCCGGCACGGCCGCGGTCAAGGTGAAGGTGGCGGAGATCGTGAGGGCGTGGGCATCGGCGAGCACGCTGACGGCGTAGCTGCCGGCGGGCAGGCCCGCGATCGTGGTGAAGTCGCCGGGGAAGTCGCGCGGGTGCAGTCGGCGCGTCCAGCCGTCACCGGTGCGGTGGTAGATCGTGGGCGCGGTGGGCGCCACCCGCAGCACCGACATCTCGAAGTCCTGGACCGGGCCGCCGTGGCCGTCGACGACGCGCAGCTCGAAGCCGAGTTCGCCGGCGGGATCCTGCGGCTCGCGCTCGAGGCGCGGATCGCGGACCGCGGGCTTCTTCACCGGCTCCTGCGCGACCGGCGGCGTCGTGACGGGGCGCGGCGATTCCGACTGTTGCGCCGAGTGGACCGCCGTCGGCGACGGCTCGTCGTCGGGCTGCCGGCGCGACTGCCACAACGTCGATGCGACGACGCCGAGGCCGAGCAGGACCAACGCGGCGGCGAGCCATGGTCGCGCCGCCATGGTCGCGGTCGGGTCCTCGCTGCGCCGCAGCCGGGTAGCAGCCGCGGCGGCTTCACCGCGGGCGAAACGGGCGGCCACGGCGCCCGCCAGGTCGGGCCGTTGCCGGCCACCGAGCCGC
>JAGQRA010000093.1 GCA_020425885.1 Planctomycetota bacterium
ACCTTCTTCGGTCATCTCGTCCTGACCGCGACATCGACCTCGGTAGCTGCGGAGGCCGTGTCGGCCACGGGGTCGTCGTTCTCCGTCATCAACGGTTCGACGACCGACCTCGTCACCTACGTGGCCACGGCGTCACCGGCTCGGATCACGATCACCGTCGATGCCCAGCTCGCCTTCCAGCCGGTGTGGCCTCTTCCGGACTACGACTGCGGCGTCGATCTTCTCGCCGACGGAGTCGACGAGTTCACCAACGTTTCGCCCAACTCGGCGACGGCGACGCTGACGACCTGGTGCGACGATCTCGGCACGCCCGTCCGTTGGCACCAGCGCAATGACGGTTTCTACTCGAGCATCATGACCGCGACCGCCACGCTCGGGTTGCAGTTCGACGACCCGGTGCAGGAGCCGACCTACGGCCCGGCCTGCGCCGGCAAGCTGGGTTGCCAGCGCGGCAGCGGGGCGTTCGACCGCATCCTCGTCGCATCCCTGCCAGGCGACGCGACGTACGCCTGGCTGCTCGGTGGCGACACGCAGTGGAACGTGACCTTCCCGGGCTTTGCCTGCCCGCTGCTCGTCGAGCCCCAGTTCGTGCTTGCGGTGCCGACGTTCGACGGCGCGAACGGTCGCCGCTACGTCGACTTCGAGGCGGCGTTCCCGCCGATCCCGGGCTTGACGTTCTACGCCCAGGGCATCGCGATCAGCAACAACACGTTCGTCGGCACCAACGGCGTCATCGTGCGGACCTGAGTCGAGTCCACTCTGCCGTCCATTCGAGCCGGTCGCGGGACCTCGCCGTACGCGAATCCGGCCCGACCCGTTACCGTGGCCCCATGGTGCCATCTCGCCTCGTGTTGGTGACCGCTCTCGCAGCGGCGCCATGTCTCGTTGCCCAGGACCTGCGGACGATCGATCCGATTCCCTACGGACCGACGCCGACCGCGTTGCACGGCGAAGGCGCCGGCGCGATGTGGACCACGGATTGGTTCGCGGTCGACGCCGCGCACCCGACGGGGCTCGGCAGCTATTGGGCGTTCGAGAACAACGTCCTCGACCTCGGTCCGATGCAGAGTCATGGCACAGCCTACGGTCCGACCTACAGCACGGACGTGCCGGCGGCCATCGCCGTCTGGTCGACCAGTTCGCTCGCCCTGGTTGCCGCCAGCCAGGACCACGTCGACCTCGACGCCCACATCGCCTCCTACAGCGACCTCAACCACGGCACGATCGCCGTCTGGGTGAAGACCACGACCAGCGGCGCGTTGACGATCCTCGGCGCTTCCGACAGCTCGGATCCCTCGAGCGAGATCGCCCTCAGCCTTTCGAACGGCCGGCCGTGGTACGACGTCCGCGGTGATCTCAACTCGTGGCAGGTCGTGTCGAGCGCGGCCACGATCAACGACGGCACGTGGCATCACATGTGCGTCGTCTGCGAAGGCAACGGCGTCACGACGCTCTACATCGACGGCGTCCCGCTCTCGACGCTGCATCAGGGCTTCTTCCGCTACGTGTTCGACATCGACAAGATGTCGATCGGTCGCAACGTCGACTCGGGCGGGCCGCAGTGGCACTTCGACGGACTGATGGACGATCTGGCCGTCTGGGCATCACCGCTCTCGGCCGCGGAGGTCACGCAATTGGCGACCGGCGCCATGAGCCCGCTCGCCCTCGCCGGGACGCCGGTGCCGGTCGGCCCGACCGTCGAGTCGGGGAGCCTGATCCACGTCGGTTCGCTGGCGAACGGTCTGACTCCGTACGGCAACCGGATCGAGAGCCGCGGTCCGGCGCGCGCCGGCCGCATGTTCGCCGACCGCTGGGATCTGACGCAGAACGCCGATTACTACCTGAGCTGCATCCTGCGTCGCGAGGACAACAACGCGTCGATCGAGCCGGCTCTGCTCGAGATGACCGATCCGGGCGCCACCCGCGGCATGCTCGGCTGGGATGCGACCGGGGCCTGGGTCGTCGGCGGCGGCACGCCGACTCCGGGCGCCGCGATCATGCAGCCGAACACGGAGTACTTCTGCGTGCTGCGGATCAGCGCGGTGGCGTCGGGTTCGGACACGGCCTACCTCAAGGTGTTCGATGGCAGCGCCACGATCCCGATCGACGACAGCGGCTTCTCGGGCGTCGGCCTCGGCGCCAACGAGTGGACGGCGAGCGTCGCCTATGTCTCCGGCGCCATCATGGACACGCTGTGGCTGACCCCGACCGGCAGCAACCGGATCGAACTCGACGAGCTCCGCATGGGCACGAGCTGGGAATCCGTGGTCCGCGGCGTCTATGGCAGCGGTTGCCTGTCGACGCAGATCGCGGCGATCGGGCGCCCCGTCCTCGGTTCGGCGGTGACCCTGCAGCTCAGCGGCGGCGCCGCCAACAGCTTCGCCGCGATCTCGATGGGCCTGAGCGCCACGACCTCGGCCTTCGGACCGTTGCCGTTCGACCTCGGCGCGCTTGGCGGTCCCGCCGGCTGCTTCCTGCTGCAGTCCAACGACGTCTCGGTGCCGGTGCTCGCCGACGGCAGCGGCGGCGCGTCGTTCGTGTTCAACATCGCCAACGCCGCCGGCCTGCATGGCGTCACCGTGCTGGCGCAATGGGCTTCGCTCGATACCGCGTTGTCGGCGCCGGTGCCGGTGCGGACATCGCCAGGGCTCCAGCTGCTGGTCCAGAACTGATGCCGCGATCGATCGTGCGAGCTGCGGTCGTGCTGTCGGTCACTGCCTGGCTGCCGGCGCAGGGGATCCTCGATGCGGGTGGCCGGCCCGATCCCGCGTTCCCGGATCTGCATGCCTGGTACGCGGCCTGGCAGGGCGTCAACGGCACGACGACGCCGGTCGATGGCGCCGCCGTGTCGCGGTGGCACGACCTGTCGGTCCATGGTCACGACCTCGTGCGCGTCGATCCAGATCCCGCTCGCCATCCGACCTTCCGCCTGCATTCGGCCGGCGGTCCGGCGGCGGTCGAGTTCGACGGTGACGACTACCTGTGGGCAGATCGCACCACGGAGTTCGGCACGCTGACCGCGGCCAAGACCGTGTTCTTCGTCAGCCGCGTGCGCTCGGCCGACGGCGGCTACGTGTTCGACGGCACCACGGTGTCGGGTCGCAACGCCGTGTTCACGGGTCAGAGCGGAGCGCAACATCGCTGGCACACCTACGCCGGCGCCACCGCGGCGGCCGGCACGTTCGTCGAGCACGACATCTTCCAGGTGCACTCGGTCCTGATCGGCCCGGGACAGCTCGAACACTTCGTCGCGGGCGCCTCGATCTACTCGGCGCCGAGCACGATCGCGGCCTGGGAAGGACTGACCTTGGGCGCGCGCTACACGCTCGATCACGAGCTGATCGGCGACATCGCCGAGGTGCTCGTCTACCGGCGTGCGTTGACGGTGGCCGAACGGCAGGCGGTCGAAGGCTACCTGCTGGGGCGCTACATACCGGTGGCGGCGCCGGTCGCGCCGGCGGCCACCGCGGTCTTCGTCGGTGGCGTCGGCTACCCCGCCTACCGCATCCCGTCGCTGCTGCGAACCCGGTCGGGCGTCCTGCTCGCGTTCTGCGAGGGCCGGCAGAGCCTCAACGATCATTCGCAGAACGACATCGTGCTGCGCTCGAGCCTCGACGCCGGCGCCACCTGGGGTGCGCTGCAACTGCTGTTCGACGACGGCACCAACAGCCTCAACAACCCGTGCGCCGTGCAGATCCTGGCCGGCCCCAACGCCGGTCGCATCCTGCTGATGTTCCAGCGCTATCCGACCGGCTGCCATGTCAGCTGTGTCGTGCCCGGGTTGACCGGCGCCAACATCTGCCGTTGCTTCGTCATGCACAGCGACGACGACGGCGCGACCTGGTCGCAGCCGCTCGACATCACGGCGCAGGTCAAGCGGCCGACGGCGGTCAAGGCGGTGGCGAGCGGGCCGGGCATCGCGATCGTGAAGCGGCGCGCGCCGCACCAGGGCAGGATCCTGTTCCCGTTCAACCAGTTCGACACCGCGGGTCATTGGCAGAACTACGCGGTCTTCAGCGACGACGGCGGCGGGAGCTGGAGCTACGGGGCCGTGGTCGATGACAGCCAGACGCCTGGCACGGGCAACGAGGTCCAGTTCGTCGAGCGCATCGACGGTTCGATCCTGCTCAACTCGCGCAGCCAGGGCGGCACGAACCATCGCAAGACCGCGGTCACCACCGACGGCGGGGCGACCTGGGGACCGATGGGCGAGGACGGCAAGCTCAACGAACCGCGCGTCATGGCGAGCGTGCTGCGGTTCACCGATCCGCTGGACGGCCACAGCAGCCGGATCGTCTTCGCCGGGCCTGACTCGCGTCGCGGTCGCGTCAACGGCAGCGTGCGGATCAGCTACGACGAGGGCCGGACGTGGATCGAATCGAAGATGATCCACCGCGGCGCCTACGCCTATGGCTGCCTCGCCGCCGCCGACGAGCGACGTCTCGGCGTGCTCTACGAGGCGGCGGGCTACGCCCGCATCGAGTTCGCGACGATGACGGTCGAGTGGCTCAGCGATCGGCGCGACTGCCTCGGCAACGGCGCCCACGGCGGCCGCTACGGCGTCGGCTGCGCCGGCACCGGTCAGTGGGTCCCGGTGCTCGACGCGCTCGGCTGTCCGACGCCGGGTTCGACCGTCTCGCTCCAGGTCGGCCAGGGGCTGGGCGCCGCGCTCGCCGTCGTCGCGATCGGACTCGGCACCGGCTCGACGCCGATCAGCGCCTGCCACATCGACGTGCAGCCGATCCTGCTGTCGCTGCCGCTGTTCAGGCTCAGCGGCAACGGGCCGGCGCAGGGTTATCACAGCCTGCCGATCGCGTTGCCGGCGACGATGCTGCCGCTGGCCTTCACGGCGCAGGCGTTCGTGCTCGATGCCGGGGCCGCGTCGGGGTTCTCTGCCAGCAATGCCCAGGAACTCATCGTCTTCTGAATCATCGGCCGCCGCGGCCATACTCACGTTCGCGCTGCTCGCCGCCCCGAGTGCGGCGCAGCAGCAGGAGACCGCGTGGCGCGAGCTGCCGGCGTTGCCGGACCCGCAGGGGTTGGCGGGCGGCTTCTGCGGCGTCAGCGGCGATGCGCTGCTGTTCGCCGGTGGCGCGAACTTTCCGGCGCCGGTCTGGGTCCACGACAAGGTCTGGCATGACGCGGTCGTCGTGCTGCCACAGCCGGACGGCGCCTGGCAACGGGTCGGCCGCCTGCCGCGCCCGTTGGCCTACGGCATGTCGGTGTCGGTCGGCGACGAGGTGCTGTGCATCGGCGGCGACGACGAGGTTCGGGTTCATGCCGAGGTCTTCGCGCTGCGCTGGGATGGTCGGCAGCTGCAGAGCCGGGACCTGCCGGCGTTGCCCGAGCCGTTGGCGAACGGCGGCGCGGCGCGCATCGGCGCCACCGTCTTCGTCGTCGGTGGCCAGAACGGCAAGTCGGTGCGGTCGGCGGTGGCGCGCGGCTATCGCATCGACCTCACCGCCGAGTCGCCGAGCTGGCAGCCGTTGCCCGAACTGCCGGGTGGCGCGCGAACGCTGCCGTTCGTGGTCGCGCAGCACGACGGGCGCGGCCACAGGCTCTACGTGTTCGGCGGGCGTCACCACGATCCCACGCGCCCGTTCGAGCTCGCGTTCCGCCGCGATCTGTGGGAGTTCGATCCGGGCTGCGACCGCTGGCGGCGCCGCGCCGATGCGCCGGTCCCGCTGGCGGCGGGCGCGGCCGTGCCGATCGGGCAGTCGCACCTGATGGTGCTGTCGTACGCCGACGGTTCCATCCTGGCGCAGATCGCCGCCGCCGACGGATCCGAGCGCGACTTCGATCATCCGGGCTTCCCGCGCGCGCTGTTCGGCTATCACACCATCACCGATGCCTGGACTCGGCTCGGCACGATCCCCGCCCACGCCGACAACCAGGTGACGACGACCGCCGTGCCGTGGCGATCGGCGGTGGTGGTGCCGAGCGGCGAGATCCGACCGCGCGTGCGCACGCCGAAGGTCTGGGCGGTGACGGTGACGCCGCGGCCGACCGGCTTCGGCGCCGTGAACATGTCGGTGCTGGTCGCCTACCTGCTCGGCATGGTCGGCGTCGGCTGCTACTTCGCCCGCCGCAACAGGGACACCGACGCCTTCTTCCGCGGCGGTCAGCGGGTGCCGTGGTGGGCCGCGGCCTGCTCGATCTACGCGACGATGCTCAGCTCGCTGACCTACGTCGCGCTGCCGGCGCTGGTGTTCGCGACCGACTGGCTGCTGTTGCCGGGCATGTTCATGATCCTTCTGACGGCGCCGATCGCGATCCGGCTGGCGATGCCGTTCTACCGCCGCATCGACGCCACCAGCGCCTACGAGTACTTCGGCGCGCGCTTCAACCACCTGGTCCGCCTCGTCAGCAGCGGACTGTTCACGCTGTTCCACGTCTCGCGGATGGGCATCGTCATGGCCCTGACGGCGTTGGCGTTGTCCGCCGTCACCGGTCTGTCGCCGGCGGCCTGCGTGCTGATCATGGGCTCTTTGTGCCTGGTCTACTGCACGCTCGGCGGCATCGAGGCCGTGATCTGGACGGACACGATCCAGACCGTCGTGCTGCTGGGCGGCGCCGTTCTGTGCCTGCTGTTCGTGATCGCCGGCGTCGATGGCGGCCTCGGTGCGGTGTTCGCGGCCGGCGCGGCGGGTGACAAGTTCAGGTTCGTCGATCTCGACTTCGGCAGCCGCAGCTTCACCGGGCTGGCGATCTGGGTCGTCGTGCTCGGCGGCCTCGGCCAGAACATCGCCAGCTACACCGCCGATCAGTCCGTGGTGCAGCGCTACGTCACGACGGCGGACACCCGCGCCGCGGCGCGTTCGATCTGGATGAACGGGCTGATGGCGATCCCGGGGTCGCTGTTGTTCTTTCTGCTCGGCACGAGCCTCTACGCCTTCTATCGCGGTCATCCCGAGCGGCTCGATCCGACCATCCAGAACGACCAGGTGCTGCCGTCGTTCATCGGTGCCGAGCTGCCGATCGGGCTCTGCGGGCTGATGGTCGCCGGCATCTTCGCGGCGGCGCAGTCGACCGTTTCGACGAGCATGAACTCGACGGCGACGACGTTGGTCACCGACTTCCTGCGGCCGCTGCGGGCCTGCCGCGACGAGCGCGGCTACCTGCGCGCCGCGCGTTGGCTGACGGTGACGATGGGGCTCTTCGGCACCGGCGCCGGCCTGCTGTTCATCAGTCCCGAGATCCGGTCGCTGATGGCGGGTTACTTCAAGGTCATTGGCATGTTCATGGGCGCACTCGGCGGCCTGTTCCTGCTCGGCGTGACGACCCGGCGCGGCAACGGCTGGGGAGCGCTGATCGGGCTCGCGCTCGGGGTCTCTGCCATGTTCGCGACCTGGCAATGGACGGCGACCGACGGCTACCTGTTCGCGACGATCGGCATCGTCGTGGTGTGGGTCTCGGGCTATGTCGCGAGCCTGCTGTTGCCGACGAGCAGGCGTGACCTCGCCGGGCTGACGCTGCACGGCCCCGGCGACGGGTCGCGATAGCCGCCCGCGCCCGGCCGACTACACCGTCTCGCGCTTGCGGTCGCTGCGCTTCCTGTCGGTCTCCTTGAGATCGACCTTGCGCAGCCGCACGGACTTGCTGGTGATCTCGACGACCTCGTCCTCGGCGACGTACTCGAGCGCATCCTCGACGTTGAACACGCGCGGCGGCGGCAGCTTGACGAAGGCCTCCTTGGTCGAGCTGCGGATGTTGGTCGCCTTCTTCTCGCGCACGATGTTGACGACGAGGTCGTTGTCCTTGCAGTGCTCGCCGACGATCATGCCCTCGTAGACCTCGGTGCCCTCGGGGACGAAGAAGTCGCCGCGGTCGCGCAGGTTGTCGAGCGCGTAGAAGGTGACGTTGCCCTTCGACATCGAGACCAGGACGCCGGAGATGCGTTCCTCGATCGGGCCGCGGTGGGGGCCATAGCCGTGGAAGACGTGGTGCATCGTCGCCTCGCCGGCAGTGGCGTTGAGCACTCGGCTGCGGACGCCGATCAGTCCGCGCGCGGGCACGGTGAACTCGAGCCGCGTGAACGTGCCCTTGCGGTCCATCTTGAACAGCTCGGCCTTGCGCGTGCCGAGGATCTCGATGACCTTGCCGACGGCCGTGGCCGGCGCGTCGACGGTCAGGTATTCGATCGGCTCCTGCTTCTCGCCATCGATCTCCTTGATCAGGACCTGCGGCTTGCCGACCGCGAACTCGTAGCCCTCGCGGCGCATCGTCTCGAGCAGGAAGCCGAGGTGCATGACGCCACGGCCCGACAGCTTGAAGGCGTCGGCGGTATCGCCCTGATCGACGCGCAGCGCGACGTTGACGCGCAGCTCCTTCTCGAGCCGTTCGCGCAGGTGGCGCGAGGTCATGAACTTGCCGCCGTCCTTGCCCGCGAACGGCGAGTCGTTGACGCGCATGACGATCGTCATCGTCGGCTCGTCGATGGCGATGACCGGCATCGCCTCGGGATGCGCGATCGCCGCCAGCGTGTCGCCGATCTCGATATCCTCGATGCCGTAGATGCCGCACAGGTCGCCGGCCTCGATCTCGTTGGTCTCCTCGCGCGACAGCCCGACGAAGTGATAGATGCCGCGCACCGTCACCTCGCGTTGGCTGCCGTGGCGCGACAGGTGGACGACGCGCTCGCTCTGGCGCACGCGGCCGCGGTGCACGCGACCGATCGCGATGCGGCCGACGTAGTCGCTCCAGTCGAGCGTCGTGACGCGGAACTGCAACGGCTGCTCGGCATCGTCGGTCGGCGCCGGGATGTGGCTCAGGATGGCGTCGAACAGGGTCTGCAGGTTCTTGCCTTCGCCGCCCTCCTTGGCCGCGGCCAGGTCGGAGGTCATCCAGCCCTCGCGACCCGAGCCGTAGAACACCGGGAATTCGAGCGCCTCCTCGTCGGCATCGAGGTCGATGAACAGGTCGAAGACCTCGTTGACGACCTCCTGCGGTCGGGCGTCCTGCTTGTCGATCTTGTTGACGACGACGATCGGCTTGAGGTGGTGCGAGAACGCCTTCTGCAGCACGAACCGGGTCTGCGGCATCGGCCCTTCGGCGGCGTCGACCAACAGCAGCACGCCGTCGGCCATCGACAGCACGCGCTCGACCTCGCCGCCGAAGTCGGCGTGGCCCGGGGTGTCGATGATGTTGATGCGGGTGCCCCGGTAGCTCACGACCGTGTTCTTGGCCAGGATCGTGATGCCACGCTCCCGCTCGAGCTCGTTGCTGTCCATGATGCACTCGCCCATGGCCTGGTTGTCCCTGAAGGTGCCGGTCTGGCGCAGCAGGCCGTCGACGAGGGTGGTCTTGCCGTGGTCGACGTGGGCGATGATCGCAACGTTGCGGATGTCTAGGGGCATAGGGGCGGTTTCCCCGGAGATAGGGGGCGGAGGATTGTCCGGGCGGGCCGGTCGCGGTCAACCCCGGTCGTGGCTTCCCCATCATGCCGCTGTTACGGGTGCTTTGCCCGGAACTACCAGCGAACGATGATCACCCTTCGCATGGGTTGCCGTTGCCCGCACGGTGTACCCTGGTTCTCTCTGGCCGTGCTCGCCGCCTGTTCGGGTGGCGGGTCTGATCCGACGGCGGCGCCGCTGTCGACGTTCGCCGTGCTCGAGGTCGAGCCGCAGAACGGGGCCTTCGTGGCCGATCGCCGCGCCGAGGTCCGGGTTCGATTCGCCGAGCTCATCGCCGGAATGCGATTCGAGGATCTGACCGTCGAGGACGCCGCCGGGCCGTTGCTCGGCACCGCCAACGCCTCCATCGACGGACTGTCCTGGACCTGGCGGCCCCACCGTGGCCTGCCCTACGGCAGCGAGATCAGGATCCGGCTGAACCCGGACCTGCGTTCGGCTTCCGGCGCCCGTCCGCCGCGCGAGGTGCTCGGCTCGTTCCGCGTCATCGACCATGTCAACTCACGGGAGCATTGGCTCGGCACGAAGCAAGGCGGGGCGATCGCGGCCATGGCCTGGCCATCGGGCCGGATGGCGGCCGCCAACGGCCATGACGTCTTCGAGCTCGGTACGCCGAGCGTGTTCTCGCAATTGCTGCCGGTGAACGGCGAGCCGCTGTCGTTCGCGGCGGACGACGTCGACGGCTTCACCGCCTTGGCCCGCGATGGCCTGTCGCCGTACCTGCTCACGACGGCGCGCGACTCGGCGGGCGGCAACCTGGTCGGCACCACGCTGGGTGCGTTCGCCAGCACCTTCGGCCGCGTCGAGCACGTGGTCAATGCGCGTGGTGATGCGGCCATCTACTCGTACGGCCTCGCCGGCGTGGATGACCGCGAAGGCCTGTGGCTGGCCGGCGCGAACGCCGTCGCCTGGTCGCCGGTCGAGCTGGCGCCGGCCGGCGGAGCGTCGTTGCGTCACCTCGCGATCGACGGTGCCGGCAACCTGTTCGTCGGCTTCATCGACGGCAGCTCCGGGCGCCTGCAGCTGCAGCGCTACGATCACGAGGCGGGCGCGAGCGAGCTGTTCGACGTGGCCGAGCTGCCCGACGAGTTCGCGGTCGGCGCCATGGGCTACCGCCAGGCGCGCGTCTTCTGGCATCAGCGCATCGAGGTCGGCGGCGGGCCCGTGCATCTGCGGTTGTCGCGGCTCTGGCGCGATGGTCGGTTGGAGCCGAGCCAGGAACTGCACCGCGGCGCCGGCTACCTCGACCGGGCGTTCGCGATGTCACGCGACGGGGCCGCGATCGTCGTCTACGAAGACGTGGCCAGCCGGCAGTGGTACCTGCAGCGATTCGAAGCCGATGGTCGGGTCGGCGAACCGAGCCTCGTCGCCGATCGACCGGTCGCGCCGTTCGCGCTCGGCTGTGCGACTCGCGGCGAGGCGTGGCTCGTGTGGGCGCAATCGGATGGCGTCGGCCAGGGGATCGTCGGCGTGCGTAGCCGACCGGGCCTGGCCGC
The DNA here is from genome assembly GCA_020425885.1 of Planctomycetota bacterium. Next base: position 10,907 of record JAGQRA010000093.1, read on the forward strand.
CGAGTTGCCGCGCGTCCTGTACCATGGCGGCGCCGAGACGATCCGCGACGTCGCGGTCGGGGTCGAGGACGGCGGCGGGCTCGTGGTCGCGCTGAGCGAGGACGTGGCCGGACCGGTCCAGCAGGTGAAGGCCGTCGTCTGGCAGTAGGGTCGGATCCGGTCGGTGCGTCAGGCTACTTCTTGGCGTTGCGGTCGAGGAACGTGATGACCTCGATGGCCTGCTCGACCAGCGCGGCCGGGCCCGTGACCAGCACCGCGTTGGCGGCCGCGTTGGCGGCGATGGCGAGTGTCGGCCGGCGCGCGCCGATCAGGGTCTCGATGCGGGCCACGAGGTCGGCGGCGACGGCGTGCTCCAGCGCCACGATGTGGCTCTTGTCGGCGGCCGCGACGTCGATCAGGTGGAGCATGCACGAGACGCAGTAGACCTCGGCGCCGGTGCCCTGGACGACCAGACTCACCCCCAGCTTCTGCATCGTGAGTCCGCTGTCGCTCTTCATCGCCTTGCTGATGCGGTCGATCGCGACCTCGGGCGTGATGTGGGTGAGCGCGAATGGTGTCAGGGTCGTGGCGGCGTCGGTCTTGTGCTCCGCGAGTTCGGCCGCGGGGACGAAGCGAGCGCCGGCCGGTTGCCGCGACAGCTTGACGATCGTGCCGACCCCGGTCGCGTCGTCGGTCTGCAACGCGAAGCCCTTGATGTGGAGCATGGTCCGGAAGAACTGCTCGAAGTCCTTGCGGAAGTCGTTCTTCTCGAACCGCAGCGTGCCGGTGAACTTCACCGCTTCGGCCGCGGCCAGCGTCTCGGCCTCGTACGTGAGCACGAGGCCGGTCAGCTCCTGCGCCCACTTGACGAAGTCGACCATCGGGATGCCGTCGTCATCGAGGGTCATCTGGATGGTCCCGTCCTCGGTCTTCACCTGAGGTGTCTGCTGCGCGAGGACGGGGGCGGCGAGGAGGCAGGCAACGAATACGAATCGGTTCATCATGGGTTCGACTCTTGGCCGGGTGGCGGAAGGAGCGCGTCAGACTGGCAGCGACCGGGGGTATTCCCGTTTTCCGTGATGGGGTCACGGCGCATCGTGTTCGGGACCGTCCTGCGGCCGCATGATGGTAATCATGTCTCGACCGCTGTCGTGCTTGCGCGGTGCATCCGCGCCGGTGAAGTTCGCAACTGTTGCGCGCGCGGCGCTGCTGGGCACGGCGCTGCTGCTGACTTCGTGCGGCACGCTGCCGCTCGGCAGTCACCCGTACAACCCGATCGGCTGGCCCGCCAAGGGGCTGCAGGCCGTTGGGTTCTGGTGCGCCGACACCGGTGTGCCGCTGGTCCGCGAAACCGGGCGCCTGCTCCACGCGGCAGGTGAGCTGTTCGACGCGCCGGCGCTGCTCGTCGAAGGCATCGTCACGTTCGATGGCGGCGACCTGCTCGGCTCCGGGCAGCACCTTCTGGTCGGGACCGGCAGCACGATCACGGCGGCGTGGAACGTCCCGTTCTTTCTCGTGCCCGGCGGCAACGTCGATCTCGGACGCGACGTCGAACTGGTGAACGCGGCGCTCGCCCACATCGAGCAGCTGCCGCCGCAGAGCTGGCGCTTCGATGGCGAGGATCCGCGGCCCTTCGTGTTCCCGAAGGGCACCAGGGCGCGGGCCTCGGGCTGCAATCTGATCTTCTCGATGCCCGGTCACGGTGAGGTGCTGCAGGCCGCCGAGGCGAACCTCGTGTGGCACGGGTTGCAGTGGATGGCCGGCACGCACTTCCCGGCCCAGGAGCGTTCGTGGGGGTTCGTCGTCGGCAGCTGCGATCGATGGGACGACCTGGCGCCGCGCTTCCGGGCGAAGACGATCCTGCACGAGCTGTATCACCAGCAGATGCAGATGCGCGACTGGCTGCAGGGTTGGACGTTGGTGTACTGGCCCGCCTACATGATGACGTTTCCGTTCACGGGGTGGCATGACCATTGGGCCGAGATGGGCGGGCCGCACGATGCGGGGGCGGTCGATCGGGCGCTGAGTTCGTGGTCGGGATGATCGCGGCCGGTGGCCAGGCTACGGCACCGCGAACCCCAGCTGCCGCAGCTCGGCCGCCAGTCGCAACAGCGGCAGCCCGATGATCGCGGTCTGGTCTTCGCCGTCGATGCCGGCGAACAGGGCGATGCCGAGGCCTTCGATGCGGTAGCTGCCGGCGCAGTCGAGCGGCTGCTCGGCGGCGAGGTAGCGATCGATCTCGGCCGGCTCGAGCGGCCGCATGCAGAGCCGCGTCACGTCGACGAACTCCACGACGCCGCCGTCGTGCGCGATCGCGACGGCCGTGATCAGCCGATGTTCGCGGCCCTGCAGCGTCGCGAGCTGGGCCGCCGCGCGTTCCGCCGTGCCCGGCTTGTCGAGCACGATGCCGTCGATCGTGGCCACCTGGTCGGAACCGATGACGAACGCGCCCGGGTTCTCGCGCAGGCCGGCCATGGCCTTCTGTCGCGCCAGTTCGCGAGCCAGCGCCTCGGGCTCGGCAATGCCCTGTTTGACCGCGGCCTCGTCGATGCCGGGTGCGCAGCAGGCGAACGCGAGGCCGAGGCGTTCGAGGAGCTTCTGGCGGTAGGGCGAGGTGCTGGCCAGCACGAGTTGCGACATGGGGCCATCTCACACCAGGGGCCGCGCCCGGCCCAGTTCTATTCGCCGGTGGGATGCGGTGTTGTCCAGATTGGTACTCGGCCCTCGAGTGCATATTGTCTTCGGCCAAAACCATGACCCGATTCCTCACCTGGTGTGGCGCTGCGGCGCTCGTTCTTCTCCCGGCCTGCGGCGGCGACAAGCCGGCGCCGGTCGCTCCTGCCGGCAATACCCCGTCCTCGTCGAGCGGCGACAGCGCGACCAAGCCGACGGTCAAGAAGCCGCCGCCCCCCGTGCGGCTCGACATGGAGGTGGTCAAGGCGTTGTTCGGCAACTTCCCGAGCAGCCCCGAGGTCGACAATCCGCAAACGCCCGAGAAGGTCGCGTTGGGGCGCATGCTCTATCACGAGGAGCACCTGTCGAAGAACGGCAACCTGAGCTGCGCGTCGTGTCACGACCTGGCGAACTACGGCCAGGACGGCAAGAAGACCTCGCCCGGCAGCGACGGCAAGAACGGCGATCGCAACACGCCGACGACGCTGAACGCCTTCCGTCACTTCGCCCAGTTCTGGGACTACCGCGCCGCGACGGTCGAAGAGCAGGCGGTCATGCCGGTGCTGAACCCGATCGAACACGGCGTCGCCGACGAGGCCGAGCTGGTGGCCAAGATCAAGGAGAAGCCGGAGCTGGTCGCGGCGTTCGGCAAGGCCTTCGGCGCAGGCGATGTCGTCACGGTGGCCAACTTCAAGCTCGCGGTCGGCGCGTTCGAGCGCACGCTGGTGACGACCTCGCGGTTCGACAAGTTCATCGATGGCGACAGCCGGGCGCTCACCAAGGAGGAGCAGGCCGGGCTGAAGACGTTCATCGATGTCGGCTGTCAGACCTGCCACATGTCGCGCCTGTTCGGCGGCGCCATGCCGCAGAAGCTGGGCGTGTTCAGCGCGTTCCCGACCGAGGACAAGGGGCGCGCCAAGGTGACCGGCAACGACGCCGAGGCGGGCCTGTTCAAGGTGCCGTCGCTGCTCAACGTCGAGAAGACCGCGCCCTACCACCACGACGGCAGCGGCGAGTCGCTCGCGGAAGTGGTCAAGACGATGGCCAAGATCCAGCTCAACAAGGATCTGACCGACGACGAGGTCGACTCGATCGTCGCGTTCCTGAAGTCGCTGACCGGCGAGCTGCCGGCCGACATCGCCGCGCCGAAGTAGTCCACGCGAGCGCGGACGTGGCTGCGCTACCGCCCGATCACGGCGGTGGCAGCGTCCGAGGTCACGATGGCGCTGTAGCCGCAGCCGCCGAAGCCGCATTGCGTGTGCAGCATGACCCACTGGGCGAGGAGCTGGACACCGATCAGTCCGGCCGCATTGGGAATGCTGACCCCGTACGAGTCCTCGAACCGGGGCAGCGACGGATGCGGCGCCATCGGGATCGTCGTGATCGGCGCGAGGTATCCGGTGCAGCCGGCCGGCTGGTAGATCAGGATGTTCGCCGGGATCACGGTGACCAACGACTGGAAGCCGAGGGCCAGGTGAGGTTGCGCGATCTGCTGGCCGGAGTTGTAGGTGTAGTTGGAACCGCTGTAGGTGATCTGGAACGTCTGGCCCAGGCGCGGCAGGCCGACGTTGCCGATCGCCGGGACCTGGCGCTCGAAGACGCAGCCGGTGCCGAATGGCGTGAAGGCGGCCTGGCCCGGCAAGGCGATGGCGAGGAGCGAGCCCGTGGCGAGGGTCAGAGCTGCGAGGCGTACCATTTCGTTCTCCGGTGGTGGCTGGTGTGATGCGGGAAGGGACGCCGCTATCCCGGGCCGTGCGTGCGGTCACCGACCCGGGAAGTCCTCACCGTCGCACGAACAGGGTGACGCCGTTGGTCGCGGTCAGCCGGTTGATCGCGGTCTCGAGGGTGAAGCCCTGCAGGTAGTAGCGCAGGCCGTAGTAGCTCGCCGAGTTGGGGACCGTCACGGCGAGCGTGGCCGGCGTCGAGGCGAAGGTGCCGAAGCCGAGCGGGACCGTGGGCGTGCCGAGCAGGTAGCGGCCGAGGTACGGGGCGGGCATCGGTTGATTGCCCGGGGTGAGGCTGGCGGCGAAGGCCCAGAGGTCGTTGGCGGTCACCGGGAACGCGGGCAGCAGATCGACGTGGCAGGTCTGACCGGTGCGCGGTTCGTCGCGCATCGACAGCCCGCTGGTGATGCCGGCGGCGGCCAGCAACGCTTCGCAATCGGGGCGGTTGCTGATCGAGGCGATCGGCGTGCCGGTCGTGCGCAGCAGGGTGCGGATCGCGAACATGTCGAGCGCCGCGGCCGCGGTGGCGTCGAGCTGGGCGATCGCCGCGCCGCGCAGGGCGAGGACCGCGCCGGTCACGATCGGCGTCGCCGACGAGGTGCCGTTGAAGCCTGAGGCGTAGTGCTGGCGCACGTCACCGGGGTTGAAGAGGGTGCCGTAGCCGGTGGTGACGACGTTGTAGCCCCAGCCATTGGCGTCGATGCGGGTGCCGTAGCAGCTGAAGCTGGCGCGGGCCAGGGCGCTGCCGTTGCTGGCGCCGACGATGATCGCGCCCGAGTCGCGGACGGCGGTGTTGAACAGGCCGCCGAGGGTCGGCGAGTCGAGGTTGACGCTGCCGTTGCCGGCGGCCTCGACGGTGATGACGCCGAGGCCAGTGGCGATCACGATGGCGTCGAAGTCGGCCTGGACCCACTCGGTCGGGCCGAGGCCGAGCGGGGTCGTGGTCTGGGCCTCGAGCACCATCACGTCGCCGGCGCCGAGCGTCGGCAGGCCGACGGCGATGGCATTGGCAACGCTGTAGCCGGTGGCCGGGTAGTCCGTGGCGACGAAGAACTGCACGTCGGGGTTGAAGCCGGTGACGCCATAGATGTCGGCATCGGCGGAGATGATGCCGCCGACGGCGGTGCCGTGGTTGTTGTAGGAGGAGTTGGCGATCGGCGGGCCGACCAGCGACGACGGCCGCAGCCTGGCCAGGTCCTCGTGGTCGAGGTCCCAGCCCCACTCGATGTCGAGCACCTTGATGCCGGCGCCCATGCCGCCGGTCGTGTACATCACCGCATCGCCGTCGATGCCCGTCGGCGCCGGGCCGCGGTAGCCCTGCTGGCTGGTGAAGTCGGGCGTCACCGGCGGGATGTCGCCGGGCGGCGGGGTCGGCAGCTCACGCGGGTAGGCGATCTCGACCGTGTCCAAGGCGTTGAGGCGGGTGACGAGCTCGCGGGTCTCGATCGCGCTCTGGGTCGCGACCTCGAAGTAGAGCGACAGGTCGACCAGCGGCAGGGTGCCGGCCGGGGTCGCTGCGAGCTGACGCCGGCGGATCTCTTTGAGCTCGCTCTCGAGTCCGACGAAGAACGGTTGGATCGGACGGTCGCCGACCACGGCCAGCACGTCGGGGGCGAGGATGCGGCCCTCGGCCGCGACGTCGGCGCGTTGCTCGACGAGCTTGATCACCACCCGGACCTGGGCCGCATCGATCGGCAGGTCGTTGGCGATCGCCTTCGGCATCACCGTTCGCACCGGCTGCCGTGAGATCGGCGATTGTGGCGACGCGGCCAACAGCGAGCAGCTGACCAGGGTGAGGGTGACGATCGAGATCATGGCGTTCTCCGGGCTACGGTGTGAAGGTGCGTGGGGGCGGCCATGGTAGCGCCGACCGGCGGCGACGTAACGGGCCTCCCGGGCACCGCAGGCATCGTCTGGCCACGGGGTCGTCGCGGCGCGGCAGCAGCGGTCCGCGGCTC
>JAGQRA010000094.1 GCA_020425885.1 Planctomycetota bacterium
GTTGACGAGCTGGGCGTTCGAGACCGTGACGGTCCGCACGAAGGACCAGTCCCACGTCTCGTAGATGCCGGCGATGCCGAAGCGGTAGCCGTCGGTTTCGATCAGCGGCGCGGTGATCCGGTTGCCGACCGTCTGCGTCGCCGTCACCACGAGGTTCGGGCTGACGAGCGAGGCGTGGACGGCGGTAGCCAGGTTGGCGATGCGTTGGTCGACGATCGCGCAGTCCCGGCCGAGCATCGGCAGGCGCGGCGACGAGACATCGAGCGGCACCGGGCCCGTGCGGCTGTCCGCCGCCGCGATCGCCGCCATCGCCGGTGCCGCGGCGCCCGTGAACTTGGCCGCGATCGTCTCGTTGACTCCCAGCCGCTCGCGGCGGAAGGCGATCATCCAGTACTGCTGCGCATCGGCGATGCCGGCGCATCGGCTGATGGCTGGCGAGTGTTCCATGCCGCCGCTGTTGGCGATGACGACCGAGGAGGTGACCCGCGAGTTCAGGTCCACCATCTGCACGAGGACGTCGTGATCGGTCGCCGACCATTCCCGTGTGAACACGACGGGGAAGCGACCGCCTGCGATCGTGCCGCGCTCGCCGCCGACATCGGGGCTGTGGGCCGCATACGAGGTCCGATACACGTCGAACTGCAGGCCGAGACTCGCCGCCGCGGCATCGTACGTCCGCCCGCCGATCCAACGTTGCCCGTTGCTCGACACGGCCGCGACGGTGAGCAGCTTGCCGGTGGCCGCGTTGTCGGCGATGTGGACGTCGGCCCAGTCCGTCGTCGTGAAGTCGATCGTCATCTCGACCTGATTGACCATCTGGCTGTCCATCTCGATCAGATAGACGTCGCCGTCCGTGGCCGAGAACCTGTGCTCGTAGACCGAGAAGTAGCGCTGCAGCGCGTGGTCGTAGGCGAGGTCGATCGACACCACCTCCGACGTCCGGACCCGGTTGGACACGACGTTGCCGACCAACGGGTCGATCAGCAGCGGCAGCGTCGCCTGCGCGACGAACGCCTGCGGCACCGTGATCCGGAACGCGCTGCCGTCCCAATCGGTCGTCAACGTCGCGCGCCGGCCGCTGCCGTCGATCGCGATCGCGGCGCCGTAGTCGAACGACCCGAGCGCGCAGTTCAGGCGGTGGCCGGCGCCGGTCCGCCCGACCGCGTAGTCGCCCGTCATCCCGATCGCGAGTTCGATCGCGCCGCGCGCCGGCAGGGTCTCGAACAGGAACTGCTGCTCGATGCCGTTCATGCCGAGCACGTACTGCTCCCGCACCGAGCCGCGCTCGATCGTCACCAGGTGGTCGCCCAGGCTCGGGGCGACGGCCTCGATCGGCTGGTCGGCGCCGGCGATTCGGAGGCCGGAGAGCTGGAACGACGCCGGCATGTTGTGCGGCGCGTCACTGCCGAAGAACGGCACGAAGGTCGCCCCGGCGGCGGTGAACTCGGCCTTCCAGTCGGGCGCCCCGACCCAGACCGAGTCGCCGACCCGATCCGACAGGATCCGGTTCGGCGCACCGGTCGGCTGGGTGTTCACGGGTGCGTTGTCGAAGCCGGACTGCGGCTCGGGCCGTTGTGCGGGAGCCAGGCATGACAGGAGAAGCAGAGGGATGGCGATTCGGTTCATGCCCTACACGTCCGGAGGACGCGCCGGGTGTGACCACGGGATCCGAGATTCTTGCCGCGGCGCTGCCGCGGTCGGCTGAACGCCAGCGCGAGCTCCTCACCAGATGAGGTGCGAAGTGTGCCTGGCACCGGAACAACCTGCGATATCCTGACGCACAACCCTCCGCTTCTCCGCCTGCCACACCTTGACCAGCGCGCCCATTCCCGACCGCAGCGGCCAGGCGCTGATCGATCGCGCCAAGGACCTGTTCTGCGAGCTGATCGAGCTCGACGGCCAGGAGCGCCTCGCCCTGCTCGACGCGCGCTGCGCCGCTGACGACGCGTTGCGCCACGCCGTCGCCGGCCTGCTCGAGGCGCACGATGCGGCCGGCGATTTCCTCCGCGAACCGCCGCCGCGAGCGCCCGGCAGCGGTAGCGCCCCGACCGCGCACCTGCCGCTGCCCACCGGGTCGCGGGTCGGTGCCTACGTGCTCGAGTCGGTGCTCGGCGACGGCGGTTTCGGCGTGGTCTATCTGGCCCGCCAGGAGGAGCCGATCCGCCGTCAGGTCGCGTTCAAGGTGCTCAAGCTCGGCATGGACACGGCGCTGGTGGCGCGCCGCTTCGAGGTCGAGCGCGAGACCCTGGCGCTGATGGATCATCCCGGCATCGCCCGCGTGCTCGACGCCGGCACCACGCCGCGCGGCCGTTCGTTCTTCGTCATGGAGTTCGTCGACGGCGACCGCATCACCGACTTCTGCGATCGCCAGCGCCTCGACCTGCGGGCACGCCTGTCGCTGTTCGAACGGGTCTGCTTCGCCGTGCAGCACGCGCATCAGAAGGGCGTGATCCACCGCGACCTCAAGCCGTCGAACGTGCTGGTGACGATGATCGACGGCGTCGCCGTGCCGAAGGTGATCGACTTCGGCATCGCCAAGGCGGTCGGCGGCAGGTTGGCCGAGCACACCCTGACCGGCGACCGGCAGATCGTCGGCACCCCGGAGTACATGGCGCCCGAGCAGACGATGCCGGCAGAGCGAGGCGAACGCGGCGAACAGGACGTCGACACCCGCGCCGACGTCTACAGCCTCGGCATCATCCTCTACCACCTGCTCGTCGGGCAGTCGCCGTACCGGTCGACGACGTTCGATCCGAAGAGTCCCGATGCGTGGCGCACGGCGATCCAGCACGGCGACCTGCCGCGGCCGTCGTCGCTGGTGGGCCAGGCCGGTGACGAAGCGGTGCGGATCGCCGCCGACCGCCGCACCACGCCCGATCGGCTCGCGCGCAGCCTGCGCCGCGAGCTCGACTGGATCGTGCTACGGGCGATCGAACGCGACCGCACGCGTCGCTACCAGTCGGCGAGCGCGCTGGCCGACGACGTACGGCGCTTCCTGTTCGACCAGCCCGTCGAGGCCGGGCCGCCGAGCACGCGCTACCGGCTGGCGAAGTTCTGCCGGCGCAACCGCGCGGCGGTTGCCGTGTTCGCGCTGACCGTCGTCACCGCGATCGTCAGCATCTACGCCGCGATCGAGTCCGATCGACTGCGCGGCATCGCCGAACGCCAGGCCTACGTCGCCAACGTGTTCGCCGCCGAGGTCGCGTTGCAGGAGAGCGACAGCATAGGCGCGCGCCGCCGCCTCGACGCCACGCCGGTCGAGCTGCGTGGCTGGGAATGGCACCACTTCGACAGCCGCGTCGACGTCAGCGAGACGGCGCTGCAGCCGGCCGGCAGGGACGCGACGATGGCCCGGTTCTCGCCCGACGGCGCGTGGATCGCGGTAGGTTGGCACGACGGCACGGTCGACATCGTCGCCGCCGGCGAGGTGATCCCGGAGGCGCACGGCAGCGGTTTCGGCGAGTGGGTCAGGAGCCTCTGCTGGAGCGCCGACGGCAGCGCGCTGTTCGTCGCGCTGCAGTCGGGGGAGTTCGTGCGCTGGCAATGGCGCGAAGGCATCGTCACGAAGGTCACCGGTCACGAGCAGGCGATCGTCGAGGTTGCGATCCTGCCAGCCACCGGCGAGCTGGTCTCGGCGTCGCTGGACGGCGCGGTGCGGATCTACGACGCGGCGACCCTCTCGCCTCGGCAGGTGTTCAGGCACGGCGCGCAGCTCTCGCGGCTAGCGATCTCGCCGGACTCCGCGACGCTGGTCTCGATCGGCTGGGATCAGCAGCTGATGGTCTGGGACCGCGTCACCGGTGCGCGCCGTGGCGTCGCCGGTGCCGCCCGCGAGTCGACCGCGATCGTGCCGCCGGAGCGGTTCCCGCCGGGGCAGATCACCGAGATCGCGTTCGCGCCCGATTCACGTTCGTTCGTGACCGCCTGTCGCGATGGCCTGGCCGTGGTCTGGAACGCCGCCGACGTCACCCGCCGCGGCACCATCGAAGTGCACCGCGATGTCGTCCGCGACGTCGCCTGGTCGCCGGGCGGTAGCCGCATCGCGCTCGCCTGCCGCGACGCCACCGCCACCCTGTGGGACGCCGAGACCCTCGAGCTGGTCGCGATGCTCGACCACGAGGCCGACGTGCGCACCGTCGCCTTCGGCCCGGACGGCCGATTGCTGGCCACCAGCAGCTGGGACCGTTCGGTGCGCCTGTTCGACGCGACCGTCGGCACCGCGATCGACGTGATGCTCGGCCACGGCGACGGCGTCTACGCCGCCGAGTTCTCGCCCGACGGCTCGCGACTGCTGTCCTGGTCCCTGGACCACAGCGTGCGCACGTGGATCCGCCCGCGCACGATCGGACTGCTGCGCCGTCACGCCTCGGGCATCTACGCGCTCGCCTGCGGACCGGGAACGATGCTGGCGACGGCCGAGGTCTCCGGATCCGCGTTCCTCTGGGACACGGACCGGCCGACGCCGGTCAAAGGTCCCCTGGCTCAACGGCCGGGCATCGAGGCGCTCGCGCTGTCGCCCGATGGCGCGCTGTTGGCGACCGGCACCGAGGACGGCGGTCTGCGGCTGTGGAACACGACCACCTGCGACGTGCTCCGTGACCTGACCGGGCACACCGCGTTCGTCGTCAGCATCGCCTTCGACGCGCGCGGTGAACGCATCGCCGCCGGCACGCGCGACGGCACGATCCGCGTCTGGAACGTCGCCAGCGGTGAGGTGGACTGCACGCTGACCGGTCACGGCGGAGACGTCACGGATCTGGCGTTCGCGCCGGACGGCATCGAGCTGCTCAGCAGCGGCATGGACGGCACCGTGCGGCGCTGGAACCCGACCACCGGCGTCGAGCTGCAGCA
>JAGQRA010000717.1 GCA_020425885.1 Planctomycetota bacterium
CGAGATGGACCGCTGCAAGCGCTGCGGGTTCTCGATGGTGCGATGGCCCGACGCGCCGGGCTACCAGGTGCTGTCGACGCTGTTCGGTCTGCGCATCGCCATCGGCAAGGGATAACTGTCAATGTTCATCAGCGCCTTTCGTTCCCTCGTGCAGAACCGCGACACCCGCTGGATGGTGCGGCAGCTCGCCCGCGGGCCGCACAAGCTGAGCAAGCTGCGCAACATCGCGCGCGTGCAGTGGGCCAAGCTGCGCAAGGACCCGAGCGCCGGGCGCGGCATGCCGCTGATCGTCTCGGTCGAGCCGACCAACGCCTGCAACATGAAGTGCCCGATGTGTCCGACCGGGCTCGATGCCCTGACGCGCAAGAAGGGCATGATGGACTTCACCGGCTTCTCCCGGCTGCTCGACCAGATCGAGCGCACGACCCTGATCATGACGTTCTGGGGCATCGGCGAATCGACGCTGCACCCGCGGCTCTACGAGATGATCGGCATGGCCAGGCGGCGCGGCATCCTGACGATGCTGACGATGAACGGCACCAACTTCGATCCGGTCGCCATGCTCGACAGCGGCCTCGACTATCTCGTCGTGTCGTTCGACGGCACGCGCGAGGAGTCGTATGCGCCGGTCCGGCGCGGCGGTCAGCTGCAGCACGCGATCGACGGCGTGCGCGCGATCGTGGCCGAGCGCAAGCGCCGCGGCGTGACCTACCCGAAGATCAACATGGGCTTCATCGTCACCCGGCTCAACCAGGACGAGCTGCCGCAGCTCGAGGCGTTCGCGCACGAGATCGGCTTCGACTCGGTGCGGCCGAAGTACCTGCACACGATCACCAGACAGGTCGCCGAGGAGCTGCGGCCGAGCCGGCCCGAGCTGGTCGGCAACCTCGGCCAGGAGGGGCCCGGGCGGATGCTCGAGCAGGACATCCCGGGCATCACGCCGCTGCTGGCGCCGAACGGCTGCGGCCTGTTGTGGGAGTACGCGATGATCTTCCAGGACGGCACCATGGCGCCGTGCTGCTACGACTGGGACGCGACCGCGCAGCTCGGCAACGCGTTCCATGACGACTTCCGCTCGCTGTGGCATGGCGAGGCCTACACCGAGTTCAGGCGACGCGTGACGCACGACAAGCAGTCGATGGAGCTGTGCAAGAACTGCGAGGGCGGCGACATCTCGGTGTTCTTCAGCGACACCTTCCTGCTCAACAAGTAGCGCCGTGGCGAGCGAGGTCCTGCACGGTGCGGCGCTCGTGCGCCACTACGAACGGCTGTTCGCCGATCCGTTGTTCACCGCGTTCCTCGGCGACAGCGGCTACGCCAACTACGGCTATTGGGACAGCGACACGGCGACCGGCGAGCAGGCCTGCGACAACCTCGTCGATCGGCTGCTGGCGCACGCGATGGCCACGCCGCGGGCCGTGCTCGACGTCGCCTGTGGTCAGGGCGGCACCACGAACCGGCTGCGGCGTCGCTTCCCGGCGGCGCGCGTGGTGGCCGCCAACCTCTCGCTGCCGCAGCTCCGCGCCGCCCGCGTGCGGGTGCCGGCCGCCGGGTTCTGCTGCTGCGACGCGGCGAAGCTGCCGGTCGCCGACGGCGCGGTCGATGTCGTGCTGTGCGTCGAGGCCGCGTTCCACTTCGAAACCCGCGAGGACTTCCTGCGCGCGGCGTTGCGCGCGCTCGCGCCCGGCGGCGTGCTGCTGATGGCCGACGTCACCGGCCGCCGCAGCGCCGGCCGGGTTCCGGTGGCGAACCGGATCGCCGATCCTGCCGCCTACCGCGCGCTGCTGCTGCGGCTCGGCTACGACGAGGTCGCCGTCGAGGACGTCACCGCCGTGACCTGGACCGAGTTCCGGCGCCGCTATGCCCGCTTCGCCCGCGGTGCCGGTCTGGCCGCGTTGTGGCGCGTGCTGCCGCGGATGCCGTGGCTGTTGTGGCGATCCTTCGTCAGCGATCGCGCCATCGGCGCCTATGTCACGGTCGTGGCCAGGCGGCCGTGACCGGGATCATCGCTGCCGTCTCGCCTTTCTCGTGACTGGCGCAGGCCGAGCCAAAGGCCGCCGGCCATCGCGCCAGCGCAACCGGCGAGCAGGCCGGCGCCGATCAGCCAGTGGCGCTTCTCGAAGATCCGCACCAGGGCGAAGTGTCGGAACCCCGCCGAATAGCGATCGACCGGCGGCAGCTGTTCGGTCACCGCGATCGGCCGGGCGTCGTCTTCGCCGAACAGGTCGCGCAGGCTGTAGACATCGGCCTCACCGCGCAGCTTGCGGCCGAGGATGCGGGCGTTGGCGACGACGGGGCTGTAGCGGGAGTAGATGAAGAACTGGTAGATGTGTGCCGGCGAGCTCGTCGCTACCTGCATGTAGATGCGGTAGGGAACCGCGATGGCCAGCCCCTGGATGCCGACGCTGATCACGATGAGTGCGACCGCGAGCGCCCGGCGCCACAGGCCGGGCTGCTGCAGCCAGCAACCGACCGTCGCCGCCAGCAGCGGAACCACCGGCATCAGATAGCGCGGTCCCCAGCTCCAGCCGCCGTGCCAGCCGTCGAAGGCGGCCCAGAACAGCACCAGGATCGCGAACTGACCGAGGAACAGCTGCGCCACGCCCGGGCACCGTCGGCGCAGACCGGGCCAGGCGAGCACCGCGAGCAGCAGCAGCGGCGACAGCACGAACAGGCCGCGCCCGTCGCCGAAGAGCTGGGCGAACAGGCACAACGTGTAGGACGGCGACAGCACCGGCGGGTGGGTCTTGGCGTAGCCGGCGTAGCTGGCCTCGAGCGGGCGGCCGATGACCTCGAGATCGAGCCAGCCGAGCCCGAGCACCACCGCTGCCACCGGCAGCAGGAACGTGGCCAATGCCCGCCAGCCGAGTGTGCGCACGAACCAGGCGCCCGGCAGCAGCAGCAGGAACGAGACCGGGCGCAGCCCGCAGGCGGCGCCGTGCAGCAGTCCGGCCAGCAGGAGCCATGGCAGCACGTGCTGGCCGGAGCGCGCGTGCAGCAGGCAGAGCACCGATGCCGACGTCAGCAGGGCGAGCGGCAGATCGGGCAGCGTGCCCTGGGCGTAGGGCCACAGCATGGTGCCGATGCCGCCGAGCATCGCCGCCAACCAGGCGATGCGGCTGGACTGGCCGAGGCGGCGGCCGATGCCGTAGATGACGACGGCGAGCAGGGCACCGAAGAGCACGTCGGACATCGCGAACAGCAGCCGCACGACCTCTTGCGGGACGTCGTTGGCCAGCCCGGACATGGCTCGGCCGAGCGCGATCGCCGGCACGTGGAGCAGCAGCTGCAGCAGCGGGTAGACCGGATACCAGTGGCCGTCGCCGCCATCGACCACCATGAACCGCTGCCGGATCAGGGCGCGGCCGTTCTCGGTATCGGGGATCGCGACCGAACCGGTGTCGAGCAGGTTCGACGCGGATTGGTAGCAGACCTCGCTGTCCTCGATGTCGACGTAGCCGTGCACGGTCATGCCGTAGAGGCCCAGCAGCGCGAGCAGAATGGCGAACGGAACGGTGCAGCGACGGAGCAGGCGCATCATGAGCCGACAGCCTAAGCGAGATCGCGGCGCGGGCCAGCCCGGGAGGCGTGGCTGCGGAGGGCATTCGCTGGTCAGGTTCTGGGCGGACGTCGGGTTCGGACCCGCTCCGGTTCGGGGCCGAGGTCGGCCAACGAGTAGTTGCTGGCCCAATGCTCGAGGCCCGCCTTGAGCTCGTTCCAGACCGGATGCAGTGAGCACGGGTTGCGCAGATCGCAGGCCGAGTAGCCGAAGGCGCAGCTGTTGTCGAAGCCCTGGTCGACCGCGGCCAGGACGTCGCCGAGGCGGATGTCGTGCGGCGGGCGTTGCAGGCTGAAGCCGCCGCCATGGCCACGGCGCCCGATCACGAGTCGCGCCAGCACGAGCTTGCGCATCACCTTGGAAAGGTACTGCTGCGGCACACCGGTGCGCGAACTGAGCGCGGCGGCATTGAGGGACTCGCCAGGTGCCAACCTGGCCAGTGTCGACATGGCGCGCAGCCCGTAGACAGCGGTCTGATTGAGCAGCATCGTGCGCGAAGATAGTCCGGCCGCGTCGGTCGAGCCAGCCGCGTTACTTCTCCGGCGGCAGCAGGACCGCGTCGATGACGTGCACGATGCCGTTCGAACCCCGGACCGAGGCGACGACGTTGGCGCCGTTGATCGTGACCTTGCCGTCCTTGTTGGTGACCCTGACCTTCCCCAGGTTCGCCATGCCGAGCTGCATGCCGTCCTTGAGGTCCTTGGTCTCGTAGACCGAGGTCGTGACGTGATACTTGAGGATCTCCTGGAGCTTGGCCTGATTCTCGGGCTTGACCAGGGTCTCGACGGTGCCGGCTGGCAGCTTGTCGAACGCCGCGTTGGTCGGCGCGAAGACGGTGAGCGGTCCCGGATTCGCGACCGAACGCACGTACTCGGCCGCCTGCAGGGCGGCGACGAGGGTGGTGTGGTCCTTGGACCCGACCGCGATGTTGACGATGTTGTTGGGATCGAGCGGGTAGGCCTGCTTCTTCGGTGCGGCGACGGCCGGGCGGGGCTGGGGAGGCGTGACTTCGCTCGAGCAGCCGGCGAACGCCAGCGAGATGAGGGCCAGAAGGCAGCGGCGCGTGTTCATGATCTTGGTCCTTGCCGGGAGGGATGTGCTCGCCGGTCCGCATCGGGTCGGCGAGCCGGTCTTCTATCAGTGGATCTCTATATCCGGAAAGTGGCGATGCGGCAACAACTCATCGTTGGCCGACAGGTAGCTTGTCTGGCTTGAATTGGCCCATGGCGAGCAAGTTCGTCGTGCGATCTGAAACAATGGTCAAGTGCTGGACATTGCCACTCAATGGAGATATGCATCCATTGAATGCAGGGCCCGTCCAGGCCCTCGACCAACCCGCGAAGGTTTGCATGAACACGACCCGGTCCTGTGCGATCTCCCTGGTAACCCTGGTCCTGGCTGCCTGCGGCGGCGGGGCGCCGGAGAACACGACTCCCGCCGCCGCCGGTGCCGGCAACGATCAGGCTGCGGCCGCGACCAGTCAGGCCGAGGCCAAGGCGATCTTCGACTCGCTCTGCTTCACCTGTCACGGCGCCACCGGTCACGGTGATGGTCCGGGTGCGATCGCGCTCGATCCCAAGCCGCGTTCGTTCGCGGACGCGGCCTGGCAGGACTCGGTGACCGACGAGCACATCAAGAAGACCATCGTGTTCGGCGGCGCCGCGGTCGGGAAGAGCCCGATGATGCCGGCACAGCCCCAATACAAGGGCAAGACCGCGATCCTCGACGGCCTCGTCAAGATCGTTCGCGCCTTCCGTGGCAGGTAGCAGTTCCCCGTGTCACTTCCAGGCCACGGCACGCCTCCCGCGGCTCGTGGCGCAGCAGTCTGAGAGCTCCCCAATGAACAGTCCAACTCGATCCCGATCCCCGAACGTCCTGATCTGTGCCGCCGTGCTGACGCTGACCGCCTGCGGTGGCGGCGGCGGTGGCGAGAGTGCCGCCCGCGGAGGTGCCGGCGCCGATGTCGTGGCGCTGATGCAGGCACGCGGCCTGTCGGAGCAGGACGTCGCGGCGGCCCTCAAGACCTACACCCCGACCGGCAGGCACGACGAGTACTACACGTTCGCGTCGGGTGGCCACGGCGGCAACCTGATCGTCATCGGCGTGCCGAGCATGCGCATCCTGAAGTACGTCAGCGTGTTCACCCCCGAACCCTGGCAGGGTTTCGGCTACGGTGACCAGAGCGGTGACGTGATCGGTGCGGTGAGGAAGAAGGACCACCGGATCACCTGGGCCGACATGCACCATCCGGCGCTGAGCGAGACCAAGGGCGACTACGACGGCCGCTACATCTTCGTCAACGACAAGTGCAACCCCCGCATCGCCGTCGTCGACCTCGAGGATTTCGTCACCAAGCAGATCGTCGGCAGCGATCTGATCCAGTCCGATCACGGCGCCGCCTTCGTCACGCCGAACAC
>JAGQRA010000095.1 GCA_020425885.1 Planctomycetota bacterium
CGCGAACATGCGCTTCATGCTGCGCTGGGGCAACGTGTTCATGGCCAAGTTCCTGCAGCTGTGCTGGCTGCGGCCCGCCGAACCGCGGTTCACCGACGTCGGCTGTACCTACCGCGCCCTGACGAGCGAAACCTACGCCAGGATCCGCCATCGCCTGCGCGAGACCGGACCGGCGTTCTCGCCCGAGATGATGTGCGCCGCCTTGCAGGAGCGCTGCCGGATCATCGAGATCCCGGTCACCTACTCGCCACGCCTCGGCGGCGAGTCCAAGCACAGCGACACCTTCTCGCGTCAGGCCAGGACCGCGCTGAAGATGTTCCGGACCATCTGTCGCAAGCGCTTCCTCGAGCGCGGCACGGTGGCCGCGGGACCTGACGCCGCCGACCGACTGGAGCCGCGCTAGTGCCCTGCCCCCGCCTCATCGACCAGCCGCAGAGGGCCCGCTGATGCAGTCACCTACAACGGGTGTGCCGGCCGCCGCAGCCCTCGCCGATGCCAGCGCGATCACGCACTGCCAGCTCTGCGGCAGCGATCGGCGTTCGCTCAAGTTCGCCGAGCCGCCGTTCGAAGTCGTGACCTGCTCCGACTGCGGCTTGGTCTACGTCACTCCGCGCCTGACCGGCCAGGCGCTGCTCGACATCTACGACGAGGGCTACTGGAAGAGCCAGAACCCGAAGGTCCGCGGCTACGCCGACTACGCCAGCGAGTCGGCGCTCTACCTCAAGACCTTCCACAAGCGCATGGCGCTGGTGCGCCGCTGGGTCGCCCCCGGTTCGCGCGTGCTCGATGTCGGTTGCGCCGCCGGCTACTTCCTGCGCGTCATGCGCGACTGCGGCCACGACGTGCACGGCGTCGAGCTCTCCGAGGCGATCGCCAAGGAAGCGGTCACCGCACTCGGCGCCGAACGGATCCACATCGGCACCCTCGACGACGCCGTCACGGCGATGAACTACGAGCCCGCCTCCTTCGACCTGGTCTCGCTGTGGGACGTGATCGAACACGTGCCCGACCCGCAGTCGGTGTTGCGCCGCATCCGCGAGCTGCTGAAGCCCGGTGCGCGGCTGCTGCTCGAGACCCAGAACGTCACCTCGCGCTGGGCCCGCGTGCTCGGACGCCGCTGGCACCACTACAAGCACCACGAGCACCTCTTCCATTTCACTCCGGATACGATCCGCCGACTGCTGCACGACTGCGGCTTCCGCACGCTCGAGATCGGCGCCGGCTATGCCGGCAAGTACGTGTCGTTCGCCTTCCTCGCGGAACGGGCCGGCAAACTCGGGCGCATCCCCGGGCTCCTGGCCCGACCGCTGGGGCTGCTGCGCTCCTGGAACCTCTACGTCAACCCGCGCGACGAGATCATCGTCGTCGCCGAGCCCGACTAGTGCCTTACCGGCACACGTGAATGGACCGCGTCGCCTACGAGACCTTCGCCAAGCTCGAGCACTCACACTTCTGGTTCGTGAGTCGCCGGCGCATCTTCTTCGCCGAGCTCGATCGTGCGCTCGGGACGTCGACCGGCCGGCGCGTGCTCGAGATCGGCTGCGGCGCCGGCGGCTTCCTCGGCCCGCTGCAACGCTACGGCGACGTCACCGGTCTCGACATCGACCATGAGTACATCGCCTTCTGCAAGGACCGCGGCTTCGGCAACGTGCTCTGCGGCTCGGGCTACGAGCTGCCGTTCGCCGACGGCGCCTTCGACCTCGTCTGCCTGTTCGACACGATCGAGCACATCCCGGACGACGAGCAGGCCCTGCACGAGGTGCTGCGTGTGCTGCGTCCCGGCGGCGCCGTCTTCGTGTCGGTGCCGGCCTACCAGTGGCTGTGGTCACAGAACGATGTCACCGCCCATCATCATCGCCGCTACACCGCGTCACGGATGCGCCGCGTGCTGCGTCGGGCCGGCCTGGTCCCGGCCCGGATCAGCTACTTCAACACGATCCTGCTGCCGCTGATCGTGCCGTCGGTGCTGTGGCAGAAGTTCATGGATCGCCTCGGCCGGTTGCCCGAGGGCTACAACAACATGAGCGTGCAGCTGCCACCGTGGCTGAACCGCCTGTTCACCGGCATCATGTCGGGCGAGCGCCACCTGCTGCGCTGGCTCGCCTTCCCGTTCGGCCACTCGCTGTTCGCGCTGGCCCGGCGGCCGGGGTGATCCGGCGACCGGTCGACGCCGCCGAGGCTACTTCGGCGGGCTGCCTTCTTTCGTCCCGTTCCCGTCCTTGCCACCACCGCCGAGGTCATCGACGACCTGAGTGCCGGCGGGCGACTCGACCTGGTAGCGCTGCTTGATCGCCTCCAGGGTGTAGGCCTGGGAGTAGGCCATGCCCGCCTGCAGCGACGCATAGCTCGAGTTGGCGAAGCCATAGCCCTTGCGGACCTGCTCGAACTCGCGACGCTCGACGTCGCTGTCCGTCAGCGGTTCGACGGCGGCGCAGAAGGCCGCCTGCCAGCGACGATTGGTGACATCCTGAACGACCCCGGTCGCCTCGCCTTCGTCGAGTTCCGAGTGGTTGCGGAACAGGAAGACGGTCGTCGGATCGTAGCGCTTGTCGAAGCGCGGCCTGGATTGCACGTCGCGCGGCAACGGGCCGACGTCGGTGACCGTGAACCCGGCCTCGGCCGCGGCCTCGTCGAGCACGTCCTTGTGGACCTTGCGGGCCTCGGCCGCGATCTCCTCCTCGAGGGCGACGTCGACCGCCTTCTCGAACTCGACTATGCGGTCGGCCTTCTTGGCCTGCATCGCCTGCAGGGTGCCCAGGTTGGCTTCCCATTCGGCACGGGCGCGGGTCTCCGGGCGCGTCTCGGCCAACGCCTGCTCGGCAGCGGCGATGTCGGCGGCCATCTTGGTCTCCCATTCGGTGACCTTGTCGTCGATGCGCTGCTGCCGCGAGCCCTCGAGTTCGCTGACCTTCTCCGGGATCTTGGCCTTGGCCAGGCGCAGCAGCGCCGCCTCGAGCTTCTCCTTTGCCGCAGTGGCCTGCTCCTTGGCCTTCTCGGTGAAGTAGGCACCCTCGAGCAGCGGCTGCAGCTCGTCGTCGGGCTTCAGCGGCTGCACCAGGATGTCGGTGACCTGGTAGATCATCGCCGCCTTCGTCGTGCGCTGCGCCCGGAAGCACATGTCGCCCTTCTGGCGGTGGAAGGTCGCGTTACGCGCCGCTCCCCATTCGCCGAGGCCGATATCGTTCGCCTCGAGATCCTTGAGTTCGGCCTCCTTGCGCTTCTCGGTGAAGGCACGCTGCACGATGCCGGCCTTGTCCTTCGTCAGCTCGGCGAAGGCGGCGGGGAAATCGAACTCGCCCAGGCGCTGGTTGGCGGCCTCTTCGGCGGCCTTCTTCTCGTTCTCGCGCGCGATGAGGACCTCCTTCTTCTGCGCCAGCTCCTCGACTGCGGCGGTGTCCTCGGGGTTGTCCGCGATCTTCTTCTCGAGCACCGACACCTCGTTCTGCGTCGTGAAGTACTCGGTGTTGCACCGCTGGCGCTCGTCGTTGACCTCCTTGACGAACTCACCGCGCTGTTCGGTGATCTTGGTCAGGATGTCCTGCATGACCTTCTCGGTCTCGAGCAGCATGTTGAGCTCGGCCACGACCGTTTCGTCGTCCTCGGGCTTGTAGGTGCCGTCCTCGTTCTTGAAGCGCTCGCGCTCGAAGCCGTAGACGCGCTTGCGTTCCTCGTCGCCGATCTCGAAGCCGTCGAGGCTCTCGCTCCACTGCGAGCGATCGAACTCGGCGAACAGCAGCGCGCCCATCCGCAGCGCGACCTGGTTGGTGTCGAACACACCGAGGCGAGTCTGCTCACCCTTGTCCTTGGCATCGAGCCACGCCCGCAGATCCTCCTTGCTCATGCCGCCGACGGCCTTGAGCTGCTCGTCGAGCGCCTTCTCGTCGAAGGTCGCGACGTGGAAGGTGATCTTCTCGCGGTCGGTCTTGATCCGCTCGAGGATGCTCGCCTCCGAGTTGTCGAGCGCCAGCGACTGCAACCGCACCAAGGTGCCGATGCGCATCGCCTCGGCGAACGTCTGACGGCAGTCGGCCAACGAGGCGAAGTTGAGCTGGCGCGCCAATTGCGATTCCGACTCGACCGACCCGGCCGCGATCATCGTCGCCATCGCACGGTCGACCTCGACCATCGAGACATCGATGCCCTCGGTGATCGCGGCGCGACGGAGGAAGGCGAGCATGTCACCGAGGTCGGTGCGGCTGCCATCGCCGGGGGAGATCGGCGGCATCACGCCGGCCCGGGCCATCGTGTCCTTGCGTTGGGCGACGTGGTTGCCGATGTCGATGTCCTCCGGCTGCAGCGAGACCCGCTGGCCGCCGACCATCATGGTCGACAGCGGTCGCTGCGCGTTGAACATGTCCTTCACGAAGGCGAGCATCGGCCCGCTCACCGAGAAGAAGACCAGCACGAACAGGCCGACGCTGTAGAGCAGCTTCTTCTGATGACGGCGAAACCAGCCGTAGACGCCGGAGTGGTCGTCGATGAGATCGTGAGGGGCCGCCTCTGAAGGCGTGTCAGCAGCCGCTGTTCCGGTTTTGGTCGACATGATGGGTTGGGCAGGATACTCGTCGCGGCGCCGCGGACGGTGTCGCCGCAGCACCTTTTTGACCGCGCTGCCGCCCGGCAAGGACGTGGCCGCGGGTCATGCGGTGGCAGATTCGGGTGTCGTGTCGGATACGGATCGGTGGGACTCGGATCGGTGGGATTCGGATCGGGTCGGACCGATAGGTTCAGGAGGAAGGGGTTTCCAGGGTGGATGGGGTCGCCAACAGGATCGCCTCGGCGGACAACAGGATGGGGATGCCATCCAGGATCGGATACAGGGCGTCTCCCGATGCCGGCACCAGGCCGGCCTCTATCGGCTTTTCGACCGCCACGCCGGCCCGATTCCGGGCCCGGCCTTCGGCCACGGCAGCGTTCACGGACTCGATCTCGGCCGCCGAAGCCTCACGCAACGGCTGGCGCGTGGCCGGGCAGATCAGCATGCCGAGGAATTCAGGATCGATCATGGTGGCCAACATTCATCATGGTCCGAGCGGCTGGTAGGGGCGGAAGGACTCGAACCTTCGACCTACGGCTTAAAAGGCCGCTGCTCTACCGACTGAGCTACGCCCCCGGGCCGTTCAGGGCGGAACATCGAACCCCGCAAGGGGGGCGAGCGCAACCGGCTGCAGGAGAATCCCGTGCACCGGCACGGGCCCGCGTCCAGGTCGCGGTGGCACGGGCGGCTTCGAGCCGGCGCCACCGCCGCACCGGACTCACTCCTCGAGGATCTCCTTGGTCTTGTTCTTGAGCAGCTCCTCCATCTGGGCATCCGCTGCCTTCAGGGCCTTGTCGACGGCGTCGTGTGCCTTCTTGCACTGATCCTCGGTGAGGGCGCCGTCCTTCTTCATCTGATCGGCGTGCTTGTTGGCCTCTCGCCGCTCATTGCGCAGGGCGACACGATTCTGCTCGACGATGTCCTTGACCTTGTGGGCGAGCTTCTGGCGCTGCTCGCCGGAGAGCGGCGGCAGGATGAGGCGCAGGATCTTGCCGTCGGATTGCGGGGTCAGCCCCAGATCCGACTTGAGGATGCCGCGTTCGATCTCCTTCATGACCGGGGGCGAGGCATCGAACGGCTTGATCATCAACTGCCGCGCCTCGGGGACGGAGATGTGCGCCACCTGGGCGAGCGGTGTCGGCGAGCCGTAGTAGTCGACCCGGATCGTGTCGACGAGGGTCGGCGAGGCGCGCCCAGTGCGAATGCCGCCAAGCTGCTCCTTGAGGTGCTTGATCGTCTTGTCGGTCTTGTCGTGGAGCTCGCTGAGAATGCTGGCGTATGGGTCCATGGTCTGTGTCAGGGCTTGGGAACGCGTATCGGCCGCGCCATCGTAGCCTCCGCCGCGACGGACTCACGCCTCAAACGCAGCGGCGCCGGATGTCGCCGCACCTTCGTCGTCGCCGCGTCGCGGCGCGTCCCCCAAGGCTCAGACGACCCAGGTGCCGATGTCGTCGCCGCGCACGGCCCGCTCCATGTTGCCCTCGACGAACATGTCGAACACCATGATCGGCATCCGGTTCTCCATGCACAGCGTGAAAGCGGTGCGATCCATCACGCCGAGGTCGCGTCGCAGCACCTCGCGGAACGTGATCTCGGCGAAGCGCTCGGCATCGGGATCGACCTTGGGGTCGGCGCTGTAGACGCCATCGACCTTGGTCGCCTTGAAGATGGCATCGACGCCGAGTTCGGTCGCGCGCAGCGCTGCCGCCGTGTCGGTCGTGAAGTAGGGATTGCCGGTGCCCCCGGCCAGGATGACCGCGCGCCCCTTCTCGAGGTGGCGTACCATGCGGCGCCGGATGTACGGCTCCATCAGCGTCTTCATCTCGACGGCGCAGGCGGCACGGGTCTCGACGCCCTCCCGCTCGAGGCCGTCCTGCAGGGCCAGCGCATTGATCGCGGTCGCCAGCATGCCCATCTGATCGGCCGTGGCGCGGTTGGTGCCCTGCTTCGCGAACGCGGCGCCGCGCAGCAGATTGCCGCCGCCGACGACGACGGCGATCTCGACCCCGAGACGCTGCACGCGGGCGATCTGCGCGGCGACCTGCGCCACCACCGGCGGGCTGACGCCGGCGCCGTGGTCGCCGAGGCTCTCGCCGCTGAGCTTGAGCAGGATCCGCTTGAGGGTCCGGGGACGCGCCGTGAGCTCGCTCGAGGCCATGACCGGGCTACCCGCCCAGTTCCATCCGATGGAAGCGGCGGATCACGATGTTCTCGCCGATCTTGCCGACCAACTCCTGCCGGACCTGCTCGACCGAGCGCGAGTCGCTCTGATCGGCCTTGTTGACGTAGGACTTCTCGGTCAGGCACTTGTCCTCGAAGAACTTCCGCATGCGGCCATCGACCGCCTTGTCGACGACCTCCTGCGGCTTGCCCTTCATCGTCTCCATCGTCTGCTCGAGCACGAACTGACGCTCCTTCTCGATCGCGGCGGGGTCGACACCCTCACGATCGACATACTCGGGGGAGAAGGCGGCAACCGTCAGGCAGACGTTGTTGCCGAAGGCGTTGAACTCCTCGTTCATCGCCACGAAATCGGTCTCGCACACGATCTCGACGACCACCGCGACCTTGCCGGTGTGATGCACGTAGCTGAACAGTTTGCCTTCCTTGACCTCGCGACTCGAAGCCTTGGCGGCCGACGCCATGCCCTTCTTGCGCAGGACATCCTTGGCCTTGTCCATGTCGCCGCCGGTCTCGATCAGAGCGGCCTTGCAGTCCATCATCGGGGCGCCGGTCATCTGGCGCAGATTCATCACGGTCTTGGCATCGATAGTCGTCATCGGGCTTGTCGTTCAGTTTCTGATTCTGTGATTGGATTCTCGCCGGCCGGTCCGTGCCGGCCGGGTCGGAGGCCGCCCCTCCGGGCAAGTCGCGGGCGACTCGTGTCGGTCGAAGTCGGACCGGAAGATCGGACCGGAAGACCGGTCCGGCCATCGCGGCGCGTCTACTCGGGCCTCGGTTCGGACTCGGCCGCCGGCGGAGCGTC
>JAGQRA010000718.1 GCA_020425885.1 Planctomycetota bacterium
CGCGAGGCCGTGCCCGTTCGCCTGCCGGGATCTCGAGGGCTGGCGTTCCCCGACTTCGAACTGCGGCGCGAGGGCAGCGCAGAACGTTGGCTCTGCGAGATCGCCGGCCTGCGCGATCGGGCGGCGTTGCCGGCCAAGCTGCTGTTGCTCGACGCCGATCCGCGGCTGTTGCTCTGCATCGCCGAACGGGCGATCCCGGCCGCGCTGCGCGCTCACCCGCGGCTGCTGCCGTTCCGTCGCCGCGTCGATGTGGCCCGGGTGCTCGCGATCGTCGAGGCGTGGGCCGCGGGGCACCGCTTGGACTGCGGCGGTGAACACCGACAGCCATCTCGCAGCGGGTGACAGCCTGGGAAGCGCCGCCGCCATCCTGCGGCCACCCCTGGTGCTGTGGCTCATCGTCGAAGCAGCTTGGGGACTGCACGGACAGCTCGCCGGGCTCTTGCCGGAGGAGTCGGGGATCGCGCCCCTGTTCCTTCTGTCCACGCTTTGCTACCTCGCCATCGCGGTCTTCGCCGTCGTCTACGTGCGCCGGGACCCCGAAGCCGCGCGGGTATTCGCCCCTCCGCGGCCGCGCACGGTGGAGTTCTGTGTCGTCGTCGGCCTCGTCAGCAGCCTGCTGCTCTCGATGTGGCAGAGCCTGCCGTACTCGGATGACAGCGGCCAATGGGGGCCCGGAGAATCCGGGTCAGGTTGGCCGGTGTGGTTGAGCCTCGTGGCCACTGCGGTGACGCCGGCGATCTACGAGGAGTTCATGTATCGCGGCCTGTTCCTGCAGCGATTCACGCAGGTGTTCGGCTGGCCGTTCGCCAACACCTTCCAGGCCGTGCTGTTCGCCACCATGCACTTCGATTCCTGGGCCATGCTGCCGCACTTCGCGTTCGGGTTGGTCGCCGGCGTGCTACGGCGATCGGCCGGTGCGCTGTGGCCGTGCATCCTGTTCCACTTCTTGTGGAACGGTCACGTCGTGCTGCGGAGCTACGGACTCTGGCACTCGCTTCTGCGGATGCTGCATCTCGCCTGACCGGCGTCCAGGGCGATTGGTGCACCGTCAGCAACCGGCTCCCCTCACTCACACACGACGACATCGCGCAGCACGATCTTCTCCGGCCCCCAGTCGGTGCCGAAGATGCGTTCGAACACGAACGCCACCGGCAGCACGTGATCGCCGAACTGCCGCCAGCGCACCGAGGTCTCCGCCGTCCAACGGTTGCGGCGCGCTGCGTCGGGGCCGCCGATCTCCTCGGTGATGCGCGTCACCACGGCCTGTCCGCCAACCTGCTCGCGACGGAACCGGGTCAGACTGCCATCGCTCCACTGCAGACCTTCGACCACACCCTTGCCGGTCAGCACCCGCGCCAGTCGCGAATGACCGCGCACGTCGAAGTCGCCGGCCGCATCGGCGGCCGCGACCTCGCAGCCGGCAAAGTGCGTGTCGAACGGCGCCCGCGCGTTGAAATCGCGCGGATACCAGATCAGGAACCGGTCGCGTATCGCCGCGGCAACGGCGATCTCCTGCGCCGCGTCGAGCTTGCCGACGAAGGTGAAGTCGGCCCGCTGCAGGTGCGGGCCGATACCGCGCAGCACGACGCGGCCGCTCGACTTCGCCACGCCGTGCCAGACCAGATCGGTGCCGGGCGTCTGCACCTCGAAGCCGGCCTCGATGACGAGCGGCGCTGAGGTCAGCCGGAAGCCGCCGTCCCAGATCGCGCGCAGCGCGGCGGAGCCGTCGCCGGTCACCGCCGCAGGCGCAGGGGCGACGCCCGGTCCGTCACCGACTTCGAGGTCGTGCAGGCAGAGCTCGGCGGTCCGGAACATCCTGTCACCGAAGGTCGTGGTCGAGGTGACCACGTTCGGCACCAGGCGGCCGTCCGCTTCGATCCACGACCAGGTTCTCTCGACCGAGCTGCCGACGCGACGCACGACGACCTCGCGGCCGCCGATGCGCCGGTGTTGCCAGCGATCGAAGTCGTCCCCGACCACGCGGCCGTCCTCGACCAGGAGGTAGCTCGCCAGCTCGGGCCGATCGCGGCTGCCGGCCGTCGTCACCACGGCAGCGCGCGGCTGCATCGGGTTCCAGCCCGGACCGATGACGGCGACGCGATCGGCGGCGACCGGCGCGAACTTGTTGGCCGCAGCCAGTCCGTCGAAGTCGGGCCGCAGCACGTCGGCGAACGCCTCACGCAACAGGTCGTCGATGCCGTCGTCCTGGCCCGAGCTCAGCTCGAGCCGCACCTTGCCGTCGCGCCCCAGACTGAAGCGCCCGATCGCCGCGAAATCATCGTAGCCTTCGACCGCGCCCTGCGGGCCGACCGGTTTCTGTCGCCGCGCGCGGTAGGAGAACGCGCCGCGAACCGAGGCGGACTCGTCGGGCCAGCGGTACCAGGCTGCGTAGGCCGGTCGCAGCAGCAGCGCACCGGCAGCGGGGTCGCCGGCGCCGACCAGGCACCAGTCGACGAGTTCGACAGCACTCGCCTTCATCGCACAGCCAGGCGGTATGTCGGCATCGAGGAACAGCTCATTCACGCTCGGCCGCGTCGTGATGCGGAAGTCGACGTCGCCGCGCGCCGGCAGCCGGACGCCGTAGAGCGCGGTGCAGTCGCGCGGTTGCTGCAGCCGCACCCGCAGCAGCACTTCGACGTCGCGGTCGAGCGGGTTGTGGAGCGGCACCTGGCTGACCGGGAAGGTGCCGACGAGCGACGTCGCCTGCACCTGCTCGATGCGGCCGATGCCGAGCGCCGGCCGTTCGACCGCGCCGCCGCGATGGAACGTCGCCGCCGTCACCGCGACCGTCGGCCGCGCCCGTTTCGGCACGCTGCCGGCGCGCAGCAGATAGCGCTGGCGACCGCCGGCCGGCGTCGGGTTGCCGTAGCGGGCCACGTGCGGCAGCCGCGCCCGCAGCAGCGTCTCGACGTGCGCCGCCCTGGTCCGGCCCTCCTGCCACTGCAGCTCGAACGCCAGCGGCTCGGTCGACTTCACGCTGAGCGGCGCCGCCGGTCCTGGCCTCGGCATCTCGAGCGTGCTCGTCAAGCTCGGGCCGACCCTGCCCGGCGTCGTCCAGGGGGCACCGTTCCTGGCCGGCTGCGAGCTCTACCTCGGCGCGGGTCCGCTGTTCGACCTGGGACTCACCGGCGCCGCGGCGCAGCCGTACTCGATCCTCATCCCCGGAGGACCCGCATTCCTCGGCCTGCCGCTCGGCCTGCAGGGCGTGAGCCTGCAGGCCTCACCGTTCCAGGTCACCGCCAGCAACGCGCTGGACGCCTTCATCGCCGACGCCTGACCGGGGCGTCGCGCAGCCGCCATCGCGATCGCCCGCGGCGCGCCTACTTGGCCTTGATCACCAGGATCGAGACGTCGTCATCGCAGCGCTGCTTGCCGGTGAACTCGTCCAGCGATCGCTGCACCCCGGCGATGACCTCCTCGACGGTTCCCAGCGCGGTCTCGCGCAGCACTCCGGCCAGCCGTTCCTCGCCGAACATGTCGAGCTCGGCGTCGGTCGCCTCGGTCACGCCATCGGTATAGAGCAGGACGACATCACCGGGGTTGAGCTCGAGGCTCTGCTCCTCGTAGGAGGCCCCGCCGAGGAATCCGAGCGGCGGCCCGTGGGAGTCGACCTCCTCGACCTCGCCGGTCTCCTTGCGGTAGATCATCACGGGGTTGTGACCCGCGCTGGTGATCGCCATCTGCCGCGAACCGCACTCGAGCCGCAGCATCACCGCGGTGATGAACATGCCCGTGGCGCCGACCTCGTGCACGACCTCGTTGTTCAACGAGGCGGCCAGATCACCGGGCTCGGTCCAGGGCGCGTCACCGCGATAGGTCGACCGGAACGAGCTCATCAGCAGCGCCGAGTTGATGCCGTGACCCGACACGTCCGCGACCACGGCATGGATGTCGCCGAGGTCCGAGCAGACGACGTCGAGATAGTCGCCGCCGATGTACTGGGCCGCGATCGAGGACCAGGCGAACTCGTATTCGTCGGTCGTGGGCGCGACCGAAGGAATCAGCCGCTTCTGGATCGTCTCGGCGATCTGCAGCTCGCGGGCGATCGCCTTGTTCTGCGCGGCCATCTCCTCGAGCTGCAGACGGTGCAGCAGCGCCGCGCCGAGTTGTCCGAGACTCTGCACCCGACCGAGGTGGTCCCGCGCCATCGAGGCATCGATGGAGGAGTTGAACAGCACGCAGAGCCCGGCGTCGACGCCGTGGTAGCGCAGCGGCATGGCGACGATGTTGCGCAGGATGGTCGGCATGGTCTCCGCATCCAGCGCCCCGAGGCTGCCGTCGTCGGCCCGTTCGAAGATCTGCGACGGCTGCCCCAGCAGGCTGTCGGGCCAGGGCGCGCCGTCCGCGTTGCGGAACTCCTGCAACAGCGACTCCGGGATGCCCATGGTCTGCTTCAGTTCCAACCCCGAGCCCGCGTTGCCGACCTCGCGCAACACGTACAACGCGCCCGCCGCGGCATGCATCATGCTCGACGCCAGGCTGAGCAGGCGGGCCTGCACGGCCTCGGTGTCCTCTTCCTGGAACAGGACGATGCCCTCTTCCAACGCCTGCAGGCTCGCGCAATAGCTCTCCGTTGCCTGGCGTGATTCGGCGTTGAGCGTGAGGTTCACCAGCGCCACGCCGTAGTGCGCCACCATGGCCGCGAGCAATGCACGCTCTTCGGCCTCGACCGGCCGACCGATCAGCAGCTCGCCGAGCTGATGTTCGCGATAGCGGACCGGCAGCCGCTGTTCATCGGGCAATGGCCACGAGGAGACATCGACATCGGCGCCAACGGTCCAGGGACAGCCCTCTCCGACCACGACTTCGACCCGGCTGGCGTTCTTCGACCTGGAGTCTCCGGTCGCCATACACAGCGCGAACGCGGTCCCTGGAACGAGTCGCAGCAGCTCGTTGGCCACGGCTTCCGAGACCTCATCGTGGTTCCGACAGGCATGCAACGAGGCCATGCTGATGGCCTCGCCCCACAGCGTCCAGAGGTCGACCGTTTGCTCGTCGGTGACAGGGCTCATCGCGTCGCTCAGTTGCCCAGACTCTTGATGGCGGCGACGCCCTCGTCCATGTGAGCAGCCACCTCGTCCCGCAACGACGTCCAGGCTGCCTCGGAGAGCGAGAGCGTGGCCAGATCCGCCTGACACACGTGGCTCTTCGGCGAGCGATCCGGAAGGTAGCCGATGCCACGTTCGTGGGCGATCGCATCGGCCAGACGCACGATCGCCAACGACTTCGGTGAGGCTCCCGGGTTCGGCGCCTCGGCGCCCGTCGGCGAATCATGGTGCGCCTTGATGACCTCCTGGATCTCCTTGCTCAGGTTCCATTTGGCAGTCACCAGCGCGCCGGCTTCGGTGTGATCCAGGCCGAGCAGGTCGCGCTCGAGATCGACGACGTCCTCGCCGGGCGCGACGGCTCGGTGGTTCTCCGTCAGGTAGGGCGCCAACAGCAGCTTGCCGATGTCGTGCAGCAGACCGCCGACGAACAGCTGCTCCGAATTGTCCGGCTCCAGACCGCACGATCGCGCCAGGCTCTTCGCCCCGGCGGCGACGCTGGCGGCATGCAGCCACAGGCCTTTGGCCTCGTGGCCGTAGCAGGCGTAGTCGCGCTGCATGAACTTCGCCGCACTCGAGGCGAGGACGAGGCTGCGGACGCCGCGGAATCCGAGCACCATCACGGCCTCGCGAATTGTCGAGATGGAGCGGGTCAGCCCGTAGAACGGCGAGTTGACCATCGCCAACATCCTCGCCACCAGGACCTGATCGTTCTGCATCACGTCCTCGAGATGGTGCGGTTCGGTGTCCTGCTTGTTCAGCATGGCAAGCAGACGCACGACCAGATCGGGAAGAGGAGGGATGAGCTCGCTCTTGTGGAGGATCTCGCGGCGGGTCTTCTCCTGGATGGCGAGCTGATTCAGTGTCAGATGGGTCATGAGCAGCGCTTGGCGTTCGAAGGGCGTCGACGATTTGATCGGCTGCCGGAGCGGACATCCTGAATCCGGAGTCCGTCGATTCTCACGACCGTCAGAAGCGACGTTGCCAGCGCTTCTTCCACTGCCCGATCCCAGGGGATTGTGCCAGCCCCTCGTGTCGCCGTCGCGATCAGATAGCGGCTTCAACCTCGAGCGGCCTCGAACCGCTTGTCGGATTGCCGCAGGGCCCGGGTAGGAGACGGTCAAGCGGTCGCCGACAGATCACCGATGGAGCACCCCATGCCAGGCTGCTCAGACTTCGCCGCACCGCTCGCCCCCCACCACCGGAACCTGCGGCGACGCAGGCGGCGCAAGTGGCGCTTCGCCCTCGATGCGCTGCTCGGCGCCACGTTGATGGTCATGCTTCACCTGTTCATACTGCAGGTGTCGATCGTGCGCGGCAGCTCCATGGAACCATGCCTTCACGACGGCGACCGCCTCGTCGTTGATCGGGTCAGCTACGCGATGGCCGATGTCGGGCGCGGCGACGTCGTCGTCCTCCGCAACCCGCGCAACCACGCGATCGACTTCGTCAAGCGGGTCGTCGCGCTACCCGGGGACAAGGTCGAGATGCGGGCGGGAACGCTGCTCGTCAACGGCACGCCACACGATTCCTATGGCTGCATCCATGACCGGCAGGACCTCGACGCCCTGATCGTCCCCGACGATCACTTCTTCGTGCTCGGGGACAACAGGCCGGTCAGCTGCGATTCTCGCGACTTCGGCCTGGTGGCCAAGGAGCTGCTCAAGGGTCGCGTGCGCGTGCGATTCTGGCCGCTGCAGGCGGCGACGGTCTTCTAGGAGTCTGCGCCACGGGATGCCCCCCCGCGGCTAGAGAATCGTAGGAAGGAAAACCCGATGGCCCAACGCCCTATCGTAGGTAGGGCATGGGCTCGTTCCGCAAGCAAGAGGATCGCCGTCAG
>JAGQRA010000719.1 GCA_020425885.1 Planctomycetota bacterium
CTGCTTCAGTTTGGCCGTCGCTTCCTTGGCGACCAGCTGGGAACGCTGGTTACGTTCTTCGGCTTCGAGTGCGATGCGCTGGGTGTGCTCACGCATCGCGATGGCCGCCTTGGTCTGCTGCTCCTCGAGCTGCCGCAGGTTCTGGTGCGATTGCTCGAGTTCGGTCCGCGTGTTCTGCAAATCGGACCGCAGCTCGTCGAGGCGGTTCTCGGCCTTCTTGCTGTCGGTCCGGGCCCGGACGATCTCGCTTTCCTGTGCCGCGACGAGTTCCTTCAGGCGTTGCATCTCCGCGTCCTTCTCGGCCGTCGCCTTGGCCAGTTCCGCGGCCTCGGTGGCGCGGCCGGCCTTGAGCGAATCGACGTAGCTGTCCATTCGCTCCAGCCGACTCTCGAGCTTGTTGATGGTGCGCTCGAGCTGTCGCCGCTCTTCCTGTGCGCGGCAGCCGGCGAGGCTGCCGAGGGTGATTGCTGTTACGGTTGCCCAGGCAATGCTTCTGATCATCGGGGATCCTCCGCTATGGTTTGCAGGCTGACGCCGGGTTGCCAAGCTACGAGATTCCACTGCTCATCAAAAGCTCTCCACATGACTGTTAGTAGATTCTTGGGGTCGGAGTGGGCATCCGTTCATGGCCCAGGGGACGCGCGGAGCTTGTTGGTGTGGACTCTCGAGGCCGAGTTCGTCGGCTTGCTGGCGGCACCCGGACCGCGACAGGTCGACTGGGCCGCGTTGCGCCAGGCGGCGAACGACCTGCCGGTCGGGTTTGCCGCGGTGCGGGTCGGCAGTGCGTTGTCGCCGCATGCGACGACTTCCGGGCTGGCGTCGGGCAAGGGTGGCGAGCAACAGGCGGCCATGCTCGCGGTTCGGCAGGCCGTCGAAGTTGCGCGTACGATCGGCTGCCCGCGAGTCATCGTCGAGCCGGGGCTGGTGCCGGTGTTCGGCGAGATCGAGGAGGATGACCTTGGCGAAACTGCCTATCGATGGAATCGCGAGCGCGTCGACGCCCTGTTGGCCCGACGCAGCGTGCATCGCAACCAGGCCCTTGATCATGCCTGCCGGGCAATCCACGCTCTCGTTCGGGGCCATCCCGACGTGACCTTCTGCATGACTTCAGGGCGGAACATCCGGACCGTTGCCGATCACCAGGGGCTGCGTGATCTGTTCGAGGACCTGCATCAACTTCCGCTCGGCTACTGGCACGATGCTGCGGTCGGAGCCCGCCGCGAACAGGAATTGGCAGAGCCCCAGGGGGCGATGCTCGAATCGTTCGGTAACAGGCTTCAAGGAATGAGTTTAGGTGACGCGTCGGCGGATGGGATGTACCGTGAACCGGGTTCTGGAGGGGTAGACTACGGCCTGCTCGCTACCTATGTACCCCGTGTGGCGCCGTTCGCAGCGGTGCTCGAACTCGACCCCTCCGTTGGCAAGGGGGAGTTGGCCGGCATGCGGTCGTGTCTGCGGAAGTATGGGCTCTAGCCGCCCATGCCGTGACGCCGATGGCACGACGACGAGCCTGACCGGACTGATTGTGCGTAACCTACGATCATGAACCCTACTTCGCTGGCCCAGACCGCGCCGCCCGCAAGCGATGCCGCTTGCACGGAACGGCTGCGCGCCCTGTTGGCCGGCAAGAAGCAGCTGTTGATCCTGACCCATCACAATCCCGATCCCGACTCGCTCGGTGGTGCGATGGGGCTGGCCGAGTTCGCCAGGGGGGTCGCCGGGGTCGAGAGCTGCATCGCGATCACGGGTCGCGTCCTGCGAGCCGAGAACAAGGCCATGGTCCGGGAGCTGGCCATCCCGACCGTGCAACTCGATACGATGCGGCTCGAGGAGTTCGATTGCTTCGCCTTGGTCGACACCCAGCCGGGATTCGGCCATACCTTCGTGCCGACCGACGTCGCCGTCGACATCGTCATCGACCACCATGTGTGTGCCGAGCAATCGGTCGACGGCGTCACGTTCCTCGATGTCCGCACCGATGTCGGCGCCACCAGTTCGATCGTCGCCGGCCACCTGCTGAATGCCGGGATCGTCCCGAGTGTCGAAGCCGCGACCGCCTTGGCCTACGGGATCAAGACCGACACCGCCGACCTCTCGCGCAACGTCAGCGACACCGATCTCCGCGCCTACGATTTCCTGTTCCCCCTGGTCGACCGCGAGCGGTTGGTGGCGATCACGTCGCCGCGCCTGCCGCTGGCCTACTTCCAGACCCTGCTCGATGCGCTGTCGAAGGTGCGGCTCTACGACGGCGTCACGCTGTGTTCGCTCGGCCGCACCTCGAGTGCCGAGATGGTCGCCGAGGT
This sequence comes from Planctomycetota bacterium, assembly GCA_020425885.1. The sequence goes on from JAGQRA010000719.1 coordinate 2,304, forward strand.
CGCAGACCTGCTGCTGCGGATGGAGAGCGTTCGCGCCGTGTTCTGCGGCGGTCAGGTCGGAGACTCCTACTACATCTCGGTTCGAACCGAGGTCGGCGGGGATGCCTGGGGGCTCCTGCGCGACGTCATGGAGGGCGAAGAAGGGACCTGTGGCGGCCACGGCTCCGTGGCCGGCGGCTCGATCCAGATGGGGACGAGCGACTCGCGCACCCTGAAGCGGCTCGGGCGGCGCATGGAACGCAACATCCTCCGTGCCATGGGGGTCACCGGCAGCAACGCGGCCACCATCGGCGACGTCGACGACTGATCCGACCCGCCGAAGTGACGGTTGCCGCGCACTCGGCCCGGTCGCACCGTATGCTGCCTCGTCGCTAGCGATGCGCATCCTCCTACCTATCGTTGCTTCGGCGTTGGTGCTGGCCATCGCGTGGCCGTCCTCGGACGAGGTGCGGCCCGCCGGCGCGGTCCATGCGCCGCCCGGCCCGGCTCCGCGGAGCGCGGCCATGACCACCTGCGCCGAGACCCGCTTCGTCCCCAATCGTGGTCAGTGGCACGACGAGGTTCGATACGCCGTGCTCGGATCCAGCACTGCCTGGCTGCACGACGACGGCTTCACCGTGCGCTACTGCCGCGAGCCCGAGTCGCACCGGCGGCATGAACCGGTTCCTGGCACCGTCCAGCCGGGTGTCAGCGCCGTGTTGCGCACGCGCTTCAATGGCGCGGCCGAGGTCATGTCCTGCGAGGATCGACAGCCGGGTGTGTACCACTTCCTGAAGGGCAACGACCCGGACCTCTGGCGCACCGATGTGCCGGCTTTCTCGCGCGTCGTGATGCACGGCGTGGCGCCGGGGATCGACGTGATGTTCCGCGGCAACGCGCGCGATCGCGGCGTGTTCGAGTACGACCTGCTGCTCGAACGCGGTGCCGATCTGGGCGCCTTCGTCGCTCGTTGCGAGGGCGCGGACTCGCTGCGGCTCGACGACAGCGGGCGGCTCTGCATCGCCATCGAGCTGCCGTCGGGTGCAATCGAACTCGTGCAGCAGCGTCCGGTCGCATGGCAGCGGACCGAGCACGGCCCGCGTCCGCTCGAGGTCGACTTCCGCCTGATCGGCGAAGACGGCTACGGCTTCATCGCGCCGGAACTCGATCCGACCTGGCCGGCCGTCGTCGACCCCGGCGTCGTCTGGAGCACGTATCTCGGCGGCGGCCGCAGCGACAGCTGCAACGACTTGGCGTGGGTGCCTGGCGTGGCCATCTGGTTGGCGGGGTGGGCCGGATCGCTCGATTTCCCGACCACGACCGGCGCCTATCGGACGACCGGTGGTCGCGACGGGTTCGTCGCCAGGCTCGACGAGAACGGCAGCGCGTTGCACTACGCGACCTACTTCGGTGGCTCGCGCGGCGACGAGATCCGCGGCATCGACCTGGGGCCGGGCAACACGCCGACGATCGTCGGCTTCACCGAATCCCTCGACCTGCCGATCTCGACGTCGGCCTATCAGCCGACCTACGGTGGC
>JAGQRA010000720.1 GCA_020425885.1 Planctomycetota bacterium
CTTGCGGTTCGGTTGATGTCATGCAGGTCTCCGGGCGACTCTACGCGATTGTGGCCCAGGATTGTCGGGAACCTGCCGCGGCATTGCCAGCGTCGGACCGCGCCCTCGCCGCGGCACGCGGTCGTTCCCGATCACCCGGATCGCCGGTTCAGCTGTAGCTCTCGATCGGCGGGCAGGCGCAGACGAGGTTGCGGTCGCCGTGGACGTCATTGACGCGCGAGATCGGTGGCCAGAACTTGTGCTCCCTGGTCGCCGCGGACGGGAACACGGCCCGCTCGCGCGAATAGGGGTGCGGCCAAGCGTCGGCCGTCGCCACCTCGGCCGTGTGCGGCGCGTTCTTCAGCAGGTTGTCCTTCTTGTCGAACTTGCCCGCCTCGATCTCACGGATCTCTTCGCGGATGGCGATCAGGGCGTCGCAGAAGCGGTCCATCTCGGCCTTCGATTCGCTCTCGGTCGGTTCGATCATCATCGTGCCAGCGACCGGGAAGCTGATGGTCGGGGCATGGAAGCCGTAGTCCATGAGCCGCTTGGCGATGTCGCCGACCTCGACGCCGCTGCTCGCCTTGAGCTGGCGCACGTCGACGATGCACTCGTGCGCGACGCAGCCGTTCTGGCCGGTGTAGAGCACCGGATAGTGACCTTCGAGCCGTTTGGCGATGTAGTTGGCGGCGGCGATCGCGACCTGGGTCGCGCGGCGCAGGCCATCGGGTCCCATCATGGCGATGTAGGCGTAGCTGATGGTCAGGATCGAGGCGCTGCCCCAGGGCGCGGCGCTGACCGGCCCGATCGCCTTGTTGCCGCCATCGACGTTGTTGCACGCCACGACCGGGTGGCTCGGCAGGAAAGGAGCCAGCTCGGCGGTGCAGCAGATCGGCCCGACGCCGGGACCGCCACCGCCGTGCGGAATGCAGAAGGTCTTGTGCAGGTTGAGGTGACAGACATCGGCGCCGAGATCGCCAGGCCGCAGCAGGCCGACCTGCGCGTTCATGTTGGCGCCGTCCATGTAGACCTTGCCGCCCTGCGCGTGAACGAGGTTGCAGATGTCCTTGATGCCGGCCTCGAAGACGCCGTGGGTCGATGGGTAGGTGACCATCAAGGCCGCCAGGCGATCGGCGTGTTCGAGGCTCTTTGCCCGCAGGTCATCGAGGTCGATGTTGCCGTCGTCGTCGCAGCGGACGACCACGACCTTCATGCCGCACATGGTGGCCGTGGCCGGGTTGGTGCCGTGGGCACTGCTCGGGATCAGGCAGACGTCGCGCTGCGCTTCACCGCGCGAGTGATGCAGGGCGCGAATGACCGACAGGCCCGAGTACTCGCCTTGCGAGCCCGCGTTCGGCTGCAGCGAACAGCCGACGAAGCCGGTGATCTCGCAGAGCCAGCGCGACAGGTTGTCGAACATCGCCTGGTAGCCCTTGGCCTGCTCGAGCGGCACGAACGGATGCAGGCCGGCGAAGCCTGCCATCGACAGCGGCAACATCTCGGTGGTCGCGTTGAGCTTCATCGTGCACGAGCCGAGCGGGATCATCGACGTCGTCAACGACAGGTCACGCTGCTGCAGGCGGTGGATGTAGCGCAGCAGTTCGTGCTCGCTGTGGTAGCTGTGGAAGGTCGGGTGGGTGAGGAACGGGGTCCGCCGGGCGAGCGCGCCGAGCTCGTGCGGGCCACTGTACGCGAGCTGACCCGCCTTGGCCCCGAAGCACACGATCAGCTCCTCGAGGTGCCGGGTCTCGACGGTCTCGTCGATGCTGATGCCGAGGCTGCCGTCGCCGAAGTCGCGCAGATTGACGCGCATCTGCCGCGCCGCCTCGAGCACCGCCTTGGCACCGAGCGCCGGCCAGACGCGCACCGTGTCGAAACGCGGGCCCGGTTCGACCTTGTTGCCGTTGGCGGCGAGGCTGTCGGCGAGACAGTCGGTCTGGGCGCGGATGCGCTCGGCGATGGCGACCAGGCCGTCGGGGCCGTGATAGGTCGCATACATGCCGGCCATGACGGCGAGCAGGACCTGCGCGGTGCAGATGTTCGAGGTCGCGCGTTCGCGCCGGATGTGCTGCTCGCGGGTGCCGAGCGCGAGCCGCAACGCGGCCTTGCCGGTGGCGTCGATCGTGAGTCCGACGATGCGACCGGGCAGTTGGCGCTGGAACTCCTTCCGCGTCGCCATGAAGGCGGCGTGCGGGCCGCCGTAGCCGAGCGGAACGCCGAAGCGCTGCGAGCTGCCGCAGACGACGTCGGCGCCGAAGGTCCCCGGTGCCTCGAGCACGCAGAGCGAGAGCAGGTCCGCGGCCACGGTGGCGAAGGCCTTGGCCGCATGCACGCGTTCGATCACCGGGCGCAGGTCGTCGATGCGCCCGTCGCTGCCGGGGTACTGCAGCAGGACGCCGAAGTGGCGGGCGTCGAAGGTGGCGGTGCGGTGATCGCCGACCTCGACTTCGATGCCGAGCGGCTCGGCGCGCTGGCGGACGACCGCGATCGTCTGCGGGTGGCAGTTGGCATCGACGAAGAACGTGTTGGCCTCGCCGTCGTGCTGACGATGGCACATGGTCATCGCTTCGGCGGCGGCGGTGGCCTCGTCGAGCAGCGAGCTGTTGGCGACCTCGAGCCCGCAGAGGTCGATGATCAGGGTCTGATAGTTGAGCAGGGCCTCGAGCCGGCCCTGCGAGATCTCGGCCTGGTAGGGCGTGTACTGCGTGTACCAGCCCGGGTTCTCGAGGATGTTGCGCTGGATCACCGCCGGCGTGACGGTGCCGTGGTAGCCCATGCCGATGTAGCTGCGGAACACCTCGTTCTGCTGTGCCAGCGCCTGCAGTTCGCCCAGCGCCTCGCGCTCGGTGCGGGCCAGCGGCAGCACCAGCTCGGTGCGCGAACGGATCAGCTCGGGTATCGCCTTGTCGCAGAGCTCGTTCAGATTCTGACAATCGAGGGTCTGCAGGATCTGCGTCAGTTCGTCTTCGCTCGGACCGATGTGTCGGCTCTCGAAATTGTCGTAGCGGGGGAACCTGGAAGGGGTGCTAGCCATGGAGTGTGGGTGTGCGTTTCGGCCGCTGTGGGCGCCGATCAGGCCGCTCTGTATAGGGGCTGGCCACCGCCAGTTGAAGCACAGTTGACGACGGGTCGGCTGATGTCAGCGCGGCCGGAACATGCGCGACCAGCGATGGACCCGCGAGAAGAACCGCGGGTCGTTGACCTCCGCGGCAGCCCTGAGCACGCCGAGTCCGTCGACGAACAGGACCCACGGATAGGTGCCGGTGAACGGCGCCGCGACCCGGTGTTCGACGGTGGCCAGCTCCTCGCCACGGACCTCTCGGACCTGCCGCTGGATCGACTCGCGGTGCACCGCGGCGAGCCCGGCGGGAAACGCGATCACCCATGGCTGCGGATACTCGCACCGCGAGGTCAACATGCCGCTCATCGCGCCCATGGCCCTGGGCAGCGCCATGCCGGTGAATTCCTCGGCAGCGTCCTCGCTGGTCGGGACCAGGAGCACGATGGTGCCGTTGGCATCGGTCGGGATGCCGCGCGTCGGCAGCGCCATCAGCTCCTCGAGTGGCAGCAGCGGTTGGCGCTGCAGGTCGAGTCCGACCAGCTCGGCATCGTCGGGGCGGTCGAGCCGCTGCACGGTCGGGTCCTGCACGCGGATGGCGCCCATGCTCATGGCGAAGCCGACGTGGCCTTCGATCGGCGAGCCGTCGTGCACGGCATAGGCCTGCGGATCGTCGTCGTTGATGCGGATCAGGACCCGCGGTCCGCGCACGACCAGCTCGTAATCGAACCAGGCGGCCTCGTCGATGATCTCGGTGTTGAACGACAGCGCTGTCTCGGGCAGCTTGCCGTCGCGCTCCCAGAGTCCGGCCAGCGAGAAGTGCACGCGGCCGAACTTGCGATTGTCGGTCCGGCGGCCGACGGCGTAGTTGAAGTCGCCGGCGGTGAAGTGCAGGCGCAGGTCGCGATCGCGGCGCGCGTGGCCGAACACGATGGCGCCGCTGGCGTAGGCGGTGGTGAAGTGGACCCGGCCGCGCAGCACGTAGGCGCCCGGTGACTGCCAGCTCACGGTGTGGACGAAGGCGTGGCGCTGCTGGGCGACGCGATCCATCGAGCCGGTGCCGTCGCGCGGCTTCTCGCGGCCGACGTGCAGGTCGCCGGACGGTTCCGCGTACCACAACCCGGGCACGCGGCGCTCGTCGAAACCGGTCAGGCTCGACTCGGCCCAGCCGTAGCCGTCGAGGTGGGTCGGCACCGCCGGCGGCGCTGCGGCCGCCAGGCTCTGTTGCCCGACCGCAGCCAGCGCCGGCAGGTCGAGCCGCACGGCGATGGCATCGTGTTCGGCGGCCAACGCCGCCGCTGCGAGCGGTGCGCCGGCGGCGGCGAGTTCGGTCGCGCGTTCGCCGAGTGCGGTCACGAACGCGATCGTCCGCGGCAGCTGCTTGGCGAGCGGGCTCGCGGCGGTGGCGGGCAAGGCCGGGAAACGGCTTCGTGCCGACGACGCGAAGGCCTGCGCGGCCGCCGGCGTCGCCACGGCCCTGGCGGCCGCGAGACTCCTGAGCACGGTGTCCGGGCGCCAGCCATCGACGGTGATCGACCACAGCCCGGCCGCCATCACCGCTTCGTCGAGGCCGGCTTCGGCGAGCAGCAGCGTCGCGAGCGCGGCGTGATCCTGGCCGAAGAACGGCTCGGCCCTGGTCCGGGCCCAGGACCAGGTCGGTCGATCCTCGACCTCGCGCCCGCTCTCGCCTTCGATGCCGCCGTACGCTGCGACCCAACGGTTCGACTCGTCGCGGTTCTGCGCCAGCCAGTTACCGACGCCGTCGAGGAAGGCCTGCCAGCCCTGCAGGAACTCCTCGAACGACGCGGGCCGGCCGTCCCTGCCATCGCAGAAGGTCTTGGTGAAGTAGCCGACCGGATCCTTCTGGCCGCCGCGCGCGTTCTTCTCGAACCTGGCCAGCGCATCGCCGAAGCGCGGCGACTGTCCGGGCGGGAACGAACGCAGATAGGCATAGAGGGAGTAGCCGACCGGGTAGTTGTCGCGATACTCCTCGATCTCGCCGCGCAGCAGCTGCTCGAGCTTGTCGCGCCGGCCGTAGCCCTTGCGCCAGGCGGCGTCGACCGAACCCGTGGCGAGGAAGTTCTCGACGCAACCGGTGTCGGTCATGTGGCCGTAGTGCGCCGCCGTCCAGACCGCGTGACCCTCGACGTACCAGCTGCGCAGGAACGGCCGCAGCACGGAATCGAAGCGGTGGGTCAGCTCGTGCGTCAGCACCTTGCCGAGCGCCGGGATCGAGCTCCAGGCGAAGCGCACCGTGGTGCGATCGCCGCCCTGGAAACCGGCAGCCCACCAGAACGGCACGCCTTCGGTCTCGAGGCCGGAGTTCTCCGGCACGATGCGGATCGTGCCCTGTCGCTCGAGGAACGGATCAACGCCGAAATGAGCGACCAGCCGCTGATGGTGCAGCTCGACGGTCCGGGCGCAGCCGAGCAGGGTGCCGTGGCCACAGATCGTCTCGATGCGATAGCGACCGGTCTCGCTCACGGCGACGCCTGGATGACGCCAGGTGTCGTGCTCCGCCGTGAAGCGCTCGCGGTCCTCGGGCGAGAGCGCCTCGAGCTCGGCGATCGTCCACACCTTGGCCTCCTGCTGCACGGCGCCGTCGAGTCCGGCGAGGAACTCGCGCGCCGTGGCGCCGATCGCGGTCATGTCGGGCGGCGGCGGTCCCTTCAGGTCCTTGAACGCGCTCTGCCGTGCCAGTCCGGCGAGGATGCGGGCGGCGCGGATCGCGCGGTCCTGGAACGGAATCGGGTCGGCCTTGGCCGGTGGCGCAGCCCGCATCACCTGCAGCAGGGCCTCGAAGATCACTTCGTAGTCGGGCGTCAGCGACTCGCGAATGGCATCGACCCGCGCCGCGACGGCGCCGAGCGGCGATGGTGCGCCCTGACCGAGGAGCAGCAGCAGCTCGCTGCCGAAGCCGGCAAATTGCGCCTTCTCCATGTTGCGCTTCGCCGGTCGCTGTTTGTCGATCAGGCGGGCGACTTCGGCGATAGCCTGAGCGCGCGCCGCGGCCAGCTTCTGCGCGGCGTCGAGACCGCCGTCGCGCGACAGCAGCTTGCGGGCGTCGCGGTCGAGCTTGAGCCGGCCGTGGTCATCGGTCGCGGCGCGGACGTAGCGTTCGCCCCAGAGCAGCGATTGGTCGACGTCGGTACCGGCGGCGCGCACCAGATCGAGCAGGATCGCCGGCGAACACGGATGCAGTTGCAGCGCCTGCAGCAGGTGCTTCTGGGCCTCGATGCCCTGACCCGCTTCGATCGCCTTCTTGCCGAGCTGCCAGCGCACCGCCGCCGGACTGCCGGTGGTCGGGGTGGCCGACAGCGTCGTCAGGTCGCGCGGCATCACCGCGCCGGGTGGGCATTGGCAGCGCAGGCCTTGGACCGTCACCAGCAGCGAAGCGATGCTTGTGAGGGCAAGGCGAAGTGAGTGAGGTCGGGCGCGGGGTCCGAGAGTCGTCATGCGGAGGCGTGAGGGGCGCGAGCATGTTCGGCAACGGCGGGTGGTCTGGCAACCCGCGTTGTCTTTCGGATTCGGCTGAAGCTGGTGACCCTTGTCTGCCTGCTGATGCTGTGGGACCTGTCTGGCCGGGGAGGGGGTTGTCGGTGACGCGGTGACGCGTACGATCTGCGGCAACGTCGGGTGGACGGAACACGTTTCTGCTCTGCCGGCCGACCGACCACAAGGAAGAAGCACTCGCAGGGGTCATGGGGATGTCTCTCTCTCTCTCTCTCTCTCTCTCTCTCTCTCTCTCGTAGGACCTGCGGCGGTCTTCGCCCATCACCTCGGCTAGCCGCGCCAGGCGACCGCACGGTCAGCACCTGGTTCCATTGGCCAGCGTTTGCGGGCCTGTTGCTCGCGGCTCTGATTGGCCCTCTCGCCCAGGCAAGGGCGCAGGGAACGCCGGGCTCCACGGTCTATCGTGACGAGCACGGAGTGCCTCACATCATCGCGGACAACGAGGTGAGCGCTTGGTATGCGCTCGGCTACGAGCAGGCCCGAGACGGGCTGCTGTGGATCCAGTACGCCTGCAAGGCCGCCAAGGGCGAGCTGACCTGGGTTCGCGGTGATGGCGGCGGCGTGCAGAATGACATGGCGGTGCAAATCCTCGGCTCGCATCTCGGCGGGCTGTCGGACCAGCAGCTCAGAACGCTGATGGCGCCCGCCAATCAGGCCGCGATCAGCGCCAACTTCTGGGACAACTGCATCGCGTTTGCGGATGGTGCGGATGCGTACCGCGCGGCGGTCGAGGCTGCGGCGGGGACGCCCACTACGCGCGAGGGCAAGCTACGCACCTGGCTATCGAGCCACCGGTTCATCCTTGGACAACCAGACCTCCGCTGGGTCTACGAGCACCCGATCGAGGCCGTGGACATCGCATCGCAAGGCGCGCTGACGTCGGCCTTCTGGAACTTCTTCAGGGCCGAGATCTCGATCGTGAACTCGACTGGCGCCGGTTACACGATCAGTGACGACCCCACGAGTTCGGCTGCGCAGACCGCCGTGGATCCGAACATCGTCGGCAACCCGCTCGACCCTGTCTCTGCGTTGAACCTCCTGGAGAGCATGCGACAGTACGCCGGCTCTGGCTGTGGCATGGCCGGGGCGATGTCGGGCTCCAATTCGTTTGGCTGGTGGGACGGCTACTGCAA
>JAGQRA010000721.1 GCA_020425885.1 Planctomycetota bacterium
CAGCGTCCGCCCCGTACCGCGGCTCGGCTTGCGGCCAGTAATCCTTCGCGTGCGTTGCGGGAGCCGCCCGCGCTCGGAAGAACGGAAATGCGGAGGGTCGGGGGGGAGCGCAGCATGGCGGCAGCGCCTGGTCCAGATCGCGCAGCCAGACGACGTCCGTGCCAGCTGATGCCGAGATCTCGATGTCGGCAACGCGAACGACAACTTCCCTGTGGCCAGCAGGCGTGACCTCCACCTCGACGAACTGCTCGCCGCCTCGACGACGAGCAGGCTCCTGTCGCAGACGCCAGCTCCACCACGACAGCGTCCCGAACGGGATCCCCGTCTTCTTGGACAGCTCCCGAAGGGTCAGACCCTGGCGCTCACGCCGCGCCAGCAGCGCGGCCATCTCGTTGCGTCGTTGCATGCCCGCACGATGCCGGCGGTCGCGGACCGTGCCAGATGTGCTTCACGCGACGGTTACCCGGAGTGTGGCTGGACCGATCTGGGCACGCCAGCACGTGTTACCCGTTGTGCGCGCTCGTACGAGCAGCGCCTGGGGACTCCTGGTCAGGGCCTTGCAGCAGCAGCATTGCGCACTTGGGCAGCGCATGGCGAGTGACACATTCAGAGTTCTTCAGGAGGAATCGATGCAAGACACCAGCAACCTCGAGAAGGCAATCGCCTTCTCTTTCGTGGCCGCGCTCGCAACGAGCTGCGGTACCGTAGCTCCGGAGAGTGCCGGCAAAACGCCGGTCTGCCAGGAGTGCTTCGACGCGGTGAGTCGTGCTCGAGTCGACCATCCGGCATCGGGCCCCACCCACAACGAGGTCTTGCGGACCTACCAGTGCCCATGCTGCAAGACGCAGATGTCCGTCTACATCGCGAACGGAGTGCACATGGTCAAGTGTGGCGGCTGCGCGGTCGACGGCGTCGCCTGGGACCGCTGCAGTTCGTCGCCGCACGACGGCCGGTAGCGCCACTGTCGTTCGCCATGGAGTGGCAATAACGAGTGAGTGTGCCTACGCACCGGCAATGACTCGGGTGCCGGTGTCGAGACCAACCCGAGTCGTGGAGAGATGAGCGATGACGAACATGAGAAAAGAGAAGACGCGAGTCTATTCCCTCGCCTTGGCGTGCGCCCTCATCGCGGGGGCTACAGCAGCGGCTCAGGCGCCGCCGACGGGGCACGAAGACCACAAGCAGCACGCAGAGCACGTGGGTCAACAGGAGCCCTCGCTCGCCGACCAGATTGCGGAGCTCAGGGCCAAGGTCGCGAAGCTCGAAACCGCTCTGCTTCAGAATCACCAGGGCCAGTCTCAACAGCCGGCAGGACAGGGACCCGCAGCGGGCGGCATGCAGGCAACTGGGGGCATGGGAACAGCAGCCCCTAGCGGGTCGATGGGCATGGGCGGAATGGCATCCTCTGGCATGGGCGGCATGGGTAGCAGTGGCATGGGGATGGGCGGAATGGGCATGGGCAAGACGGGTGGCGGCATGGGCATGGACGGCATGGGCATGGGTGGCATGCGCATGGGCATGGGAATGAGCGGCATGAACATGAGCGCATCCGGCTCCATGGCACCTTCGCAAGCGACCGACAGCTCGAGCATGTCCATGGGACCGATGCCCGGCATGGGGCAGAGCCAATCGAGACAGATGCGGATGATGGGCTCGATGGGCCAAGCGTCCGCCTCTCGGACGGCCGTTCTGTCGGTCCTGCCGGGCTTCCCAGGAGCGTCGCACATCTACCACATCGGCGCCAACACCCACTTCCTGGACTACGCGGAGGCGTTGGGGCTTTCTCACGAGCAGCACCGGCAACTGTCAGAACTCCACGCGCAGTCAGAGCTGCAACAGAACGACATGCAGCGCTCCCTGGACAAGCTCGAGCAAGACCTGTGGGTGCTCACGAGCGCTGGCCAGCCGGATGGCGATGCGATCAGTCGCAAGATTCGGGAGATCGCGACACAGACAGCAGAGATGCGGCTGCAGTTCATTCGCAGCGTCGGCGAGGCGGCGAGCGTGCTGACGGACGCCCAGCGTCGACAGCTGGTCGGCGACTACGCAACCGATACTGATGCTCAGAGCGGCAAATGAAGCGACTGCCCGCACGGAAGGAAGGCACGAGCAGCCGCTCCACCTGGTTTTCGGCCATGCGCGCGATCGCGGTCGGCATCGCGTTGGGCGTCGGCGCAGCGGCGCAGGTTTCGCCTGCGGAGCACGCCAAGCACCATCCTGGGCAGCAAGGCCCCGGGCAGCAAGGCGCAGGTGCGGCCCCGGGCAGCCAGGCAGACGGCGCCGGTGATGCTGGCGGGATGGGAGAAATGATGAAGAGCATGGGCGTGCCACCGCCCAAGGAGCTCTACCCATCCTTGATGGCGTTGCCCGATCTTCCCCTCGAGGCGCGTGCCGAGGTACAGGCCAAGGCGCACGAGCGCATGAGGTCGGGGACGTCCCGAATGTCGGAAGGACTCGACCGCCTCGCAGCTGCGGCACCAGGCAGCGACTGGCAGCTGATGCAGGCGGCCGTGGCGATGATCCGTGATGGCGTGGCAGAACTCGACAGTGGTCTCGCGGCGCACCGCGCGCTGGCCGAGGGCCAGGCACCGCGCAGCGTGGCGATGCGCTGGTTCAAGACCGAGATGAGCATGCTATCGCCCGTGTCGCAACCGGTATCGCCGGGGCCGATGGGGCTCGGGTGGTTCCACTTCTCGGCGATGGTCGCGTTGATCGCGTTCACTGGGGCGATGGTATGGATGTACTTCCACAAGATGCGACGGGCAGCAAGCCTCATCGACGCCCTTACCGAGCGCCGCGGGGGCAGCCAGGAAGCAGGAGGCCTGGGCGCAGCAACCGAGGCCACTGCCTCGGCGGCAGGGAGGAGCAGTTCTGAAGCGAGCCGGTCAGCGACGAAGCCGGGACGTTGGGCGGGCAAGCTGCGCATCTGTCGAGTGTTCGAAGAGACGCCGACGATCAAGACCTTCCGACTGATCGCGGAAGGCGGGTCGGTGGTTCCATTCCAGTTCCAGGCGGGTCAATTCCTGACTGTGGCGGTGAAGATCGGAGAGAAGGTCGTCAAGAGGTCGTACACGATTGCCTCGGCACCCAGTGTCCAGGGCTACGTGGAGATCACCGTCAAGCGCGAGGAGAACGGGACGGTGTCGAAGCACCTTCATGACCAAGTCAAAGAGGGCGACGCGCTCGACGTCTCCGCCCCGATGGGCAAGTTCTGCTTCACGGGAAAGGAATCGTCGAGCATCGTGCTGATCGGCGCCGGCGTCGGGGTTACGCCGCTGATGAGCGTCGTCCGCTACCTGACGGACATCGGATGGCCGGGACACGTCACGCTGCTGTTTGCATGCCGCGACCAACGTGAGTTCCTGTTCCGCGCCGAACTGGAGGCGTTGCAGCGGCGCCATTCGAATCTGTCGGTAGTGACGACACTCACACGCGAAGAGGACGAGTCGTGGAAGGGCCCGCGCGGTCGCTTGACCAAGGACATGATCGCGAGCTCGGTGCCCGATTTGCCCAAGCAGCGGATCCACGTCTGCGGGCCGAAACCGATGATGGAAGCGACGAAGGACATCCTCGCGGAACTCGGCGTACCGGCGGCGAACATCAAGACCGAGGCGTTCGGTGGCAGCAAAGAGAAGCTGCGCGGCAGCAGCGGCGACCCGCAAGACGCGGAGGGTGTGGCTCGCGCTGTCGACACTCCCGATGTCGCCACGCAAGCCAGCGTGGCCTTCGCTCGGTCCGGCAAGAGCGGCTCCTTCGAAAGGGACGACACGATCCTGGACGTGGCGGACCGGATCGGGGTCGATATCGACAACTCCTGCCGCGCGGGTACGTGCGGCTCGTGCAAGGTCCGGCTCATCGAGGGGGCGGTCGAGATGGAGATCGAGGACGGTCTCGAACTTGGCGAGAAGGAGAGTGGATGGGTCCTGGCATGCCAAGGCAAGTCATCTGCCAGTGTGAAGGTCGATGCCTGAACCACGCACTCGGTCCGCTGCGCAAGAACGGGAGAGTACCGTCGTCGGCGGCCTCGTGCTGATGATTCTGGTGCTGTGGCTCGGCTTCCTGATCCATCGGTCAGCTGACTTCCCAGGGAGCGGTTTGGGGCACGCACTCGGAATTGGCGGCGCCTTGCTGATGCTCGTCCCGGCTGCGTACGTGGTCGTCAAGCGTGTCCCGAAACTGCGGAAGTCGATCACCAAGCACGTCCCCATGCGCACCTTGCTCGCCTGGCACATCTACGCGGGGGTGCTCGGCCCCCTGCTGGTGCTGTTCCACACGGGCCATCGCTTCGAGAGTCCGCTGGCCACCGCGCTGACGGCACTGACCATCATTGTCGTCCTCAGTGGCTACATCGGTCGCTACCTGATGCGCAACATCCAAGCCGAGCTTGCGGAGAAGCGCGACCAACTGGAACAAGTCACGGCCGAATTCGGCAGGGTGCAGGGGGCACTGGCAAATGCCGGAGATGCGCGTGCGTCGTTGACAAGGCAGCGAAGCCTGTGGCGACGGCTCTCCGGTGCGTTCTTCGTGCAGGATGCTCGGCAGGACCCGGTCCTTGCAGCCCTGGTTCCAAGGGCGCTGCGAGTCGTCGAGTCCCGTGCCGACCTGGAGTATGCCATCGGCACTCATGAACGCTTCAAGCGGTGGTTCGGCAGGTGGCTTCGATGGCACATCGTCGTCAGCTGCGGGCTCTACCTCCTCCTTGGGCTCCACGTTTGGGCGGCGATCTACTTCGGTCTGAGGTGGTGGCCATGAGTCTGCGGGCGACTACCGGCTTGCTCCTCGCGCTCGGAGCCGTCCTCACCGCGGCGTTGGCGTTCGAGCCTCGACTACGGAGCGTTGCATTCTGGCAGCAGCTGGCCAGCCCGGGCGAGTTGTCCGCAGCACATGCGGATCTCGCCGCAGATTGCGCGGCGTGCCATGTACCTATGCAAGGGTCTATCGCCGCCCGGTGCATCGTCTGCCACGCAAACGACGCGAGGCTGTTGCAGAGTCAGCCGACCGCGTTCCACGCGACGGTGTCGAGCTGTCGGGAGTGCCACCCGGAGCATCGGGGCAGCGGGCAATTGGTATCCACCATGGACCATTCGGCGCTCGTGGCGATCGGACTGAAAGAACTGATGCGCAGTGCCGATCCGGAGCAGCGACAGTTCGCAGATGCCATCGCGGCACTCGGAGGAGGAGGTGCGTCCGCGAGAGGTCTGGCGCTCGCCGTGGGCGAGGTGGCCCTCGATTGTGCCGCCTGCCACGCCACGGTAGACCCGCATCTTGGGCTGTTTGGTTCCGAGTGTAGCGAGTGTCATGGCACCAAGGCGTGGGCGGTCACAGAGTATCGGCATCCGGCGGCGCGTTCCCGTGACTGCGCCCAGTGCCACCAGGCGCCACCGAGCCACTACATGATGCACTTCGAGATGATCTCGGCGAAGGTCGCCCGCAAGCCACATGCGCGGGTCGAGCAGTGCTACGAGTGCCATCGAATCACTTCCTGGAACGACATCCCAGGCATCGGTCGGTACAAGCACCACTGAATACAGGAGGGCAGATGAGCGCAAATCAGGAACGATCCACGCCGACGGCGGACGAAGGCGCTTGGTGCGAGTTCGGACATGAGGAATGGGGAAAGCGCTCGCCTCTGGCCGAAGAGACGCGCTTCTTGCGCGGCCCCCAGAACCGGGTCCGGGACCTGTGGCGTGTCGTCCGCATAGGCGCCGAGTTCGTGCGCGGGTTTCGCGCGTTCCGCGGGCTGCCGCCGACCGTCACCGTCTTCGGTTCGGCGCGCTTCGGCGAAGGATCCCCTTGGTACGAGCTCGCTCGTGACCTCGGTAGCCAGCTCAGTAGACAAGGGTTCGGAGTCATGACCGGAGGCGGCCCCGGCATGATGGAAGCAGCGAACCGGGGCGCAGCCGAAGCCGGTGGGACGTCCATCGGCTGCAACATCGTTCTGCCAAGGGAGCAGAAGCCAAACCAGTACGTGCAGCGCTGGACGGAGTTCCGCCACTTCTTCGTGCGGAAGGTCATGCTCGTCAAGTACAGCTGCGGGTTCGTCGCGATGCCAGGAGGCTTCGGCACGCTCGATGAGGTCTTCGAGATCGCCACCCTGATCCAGACGGACAAGGTGCACGACTTCCCGGTCATTCTGATGGGTCGCGAGTACTGGGACCCGCTGCGATCTTTCCTGGAAGGGCAGCTGCTGGAAAGGGGGGCGATCGTCAGGCTCGACCTGGATCGCCTGACGATCACCGACAACGTGGCGTCGGCCGTTACCTGTCTACGGCAATGCGCAGAACGGCGCTTCGGCATCGCGATGCCTGTTCCGCGAATGGCTGAGGAGGCAAGGCGGTGAGAGTCTCCTTCCTAGGGGCGACCGGTACCGTTACTGGCTCGAAGTACCTCGTCGAGTGCCGTGGCGGGGCCAGGGTGCTGGTGGACTGCGGCCTGTTCCAAGGGCAGAAGAACCTCAGGCAACGCAACTGGACGAGCTTCCCGGTCTCCCCCGCGAGCATCGACGCGGTACTCCTCACGCATGCCCACATCGACCACACGGGCTATCTGCCGGCGCTCGTCAAGCATGGGTTCCGCGGGGACGTGTTCTGCACTTCCGCCACTCGCGACCTGGCGCAGATCCTGCTCCCAGACTGTGGCTACCTCCAGGAGGAAGACGCGAGGCACGCGAACGCCAGAGGGTACTCGCGGCACAAGCCGGCAATGCCGTTGTTCACCCGGGAGGATGCTGCGGCGTGCCTGCCCCTGCTGCGGCCCGTCGACTATGGCGTCGCGCTACAAGTGGCGCCTCGTCTGAACGTGACGTTCCATCCCGCGGGGCACATCCTCGGGTCGGCGTTCCTGGTGCTCGAGGACGAGGCGACCCGGCTCCTGTTCAGCGGTGATGTCGGCCGACAACACGACGTGCTGATGCGGCCGCCAAGCCCCATTCCCGCGGTCGACTACATCGTTTGTGAGTCGACGTATGGCGATCGGCTGCACGACCCTGCGGACGGCGCGGAGAAGCTGGCGGAGGTGATCCACAAGACCATGGTCCACGGCGGGAAAGTCGTGATCCCGGCGTTTGCAGTCGGCCGGGCACAGGCCCTCCTCTACCTGCTATCCGGGCTACGGCTCAAGGGACGGATCCCGCGAATGCCCGTGTTCCTCGACAGTCCGATGGCCATCGACACGAGCGAGATCTACTGCCGACATCGAGCCGAACACCGGCTCGACGAGCCGTCTTGCCGAGCGACCTGTACGGTCGCCAGGTACCTGCGGACACCTGCAGAGTCGAAGGAACTCAACTCGATGGCGCTTCCGTACGTCGTCTTGTCGGCCAGTGGCATGGCAACCGGTGGTCGCGTCGTGCACCACCTGGCACGGCTGCTCCCGGATGCCCGGAACACAGTGTTGCTCGCGGGCTTCCAGGCAACGGGCACGCGCGGCCGTCGGCTCGCGGAAGGTGCGGAGACGGTGAGAATCCACGGCGATGACGTGCCGGTTCGGGCGCACGTCGAGATGCTCCACAACTTGTCGGCGCACGCCGATCGCGACGAGCTTCTGACCTGGCTGCGCACGGCATCGCGCTCCCCGCAGTGCGTGTTTGTCACCCACGGGGAAGCCCAGGCGGCGCAGGCATTCAGCGCCCACGTTGCTGGTAGCCTCGGTTGGTCGACGATCGTCCCGGAGGATGGAGAGGTCGTGGAGCTTGGCTGATCCAATCGCAATGGGTGATGGAGATGCGAAGCGCCTCGGTGAGTTCGAACTGCGCGTGCGGGCGCCTGAAGGCTTGCTCTTCACGGGACCAGTCGTGGCACTCCGCGTGCCATCGGTCGATGGCCATCTCGGTGTTCTGGCCAACCATGCACCGATGCTTGCAGCTTTGAGGTGTGGCATCATGCAGGTTCTGCATCCGACCGGCGAGCGGGAAGTGATGGCCGTTGGAGACGGGTTCGCGGAGGTGACTCGCAAGGGCGTGAGCCTGGTCGTGCACTTCCTCGATTTCCCGCGCGGCATCGATCGTCAACGGGCGCATCTTGCCATGGGCCGCGCGCTGGCGCGTCTGCGGCGCGAGACGGAGGAGGAGGGCCTGGACTTGGTTCGCGCAGAGGCGGCCCTTTGCCGCTCGATCGCCAGACTCTCTGTGTGCGGATGCGGCTGCGTCATGTGCCACGAGGCCAAGGCGGTCCCGCGCCGCGGCTGACCGGTCTGCCGGCTTCGCGCGTGAGTCGATGTCGGCGCGTCGAAGGAGGGGGGAGCACCGATGCGGCCAGTTCTTGAGCATCGGGTAGTCAGGAACTGCCGGCGCCTCAGCCGCGTGGCAGGGCTGTTCCCCCGGCGCACCCGCACAGGCGCAAGGCATGAGGTTTGCACACAACGCGCATCGGCCTCGCGAGTAGCTCAGTCGCAGTGCGAAGGAGTTCCGCAAGGCCGGAGTCCTTTGTCCCCGGTCGGGCTTCGGCGACGTTGCCTGCGCCCGACGACTGTCTCTACCGACTCGAGGTTTCGATGTTCCGCACCGCACGACTGTTCGTCACGGCCCCCTTGATGGCTCTGCTTGCTTCCGGCGTTGCACTTGCCCAGCACGAAGGTCATGGCGGGCATACGGGCCACGAGGCTCCGCGGTCGGCGCCACCGACCAAGCAGCCTGCCCGGGTCGGCGATGCCTACCCGTTCGCGACATGCCCGATCTCCGGCAAGCAGCTGGGGACGATGGGCGACCCGGTGGTCAAGGTCTATGACGTCCGTGAAGTCCGCTACTGCTGCGGCGGCTGCCCGAAGAAGTTCGAGAAAGACCTCCAGCAGAGCCTCGCCAAGCTCGACGCGAAGATCGCCGCCGACCAGGGGCCGATCTACCCTCTGAAGACGTCG